>JAISTF010000058.1 GCA_031272745.1 Eubacteriales Family XIII. Incertae Sedis bacterium | reverse complement strand
TAGGAGGGTAAGTCTATGGACAAGGACAAGGCAAAAGGGTTTCTTGCGGAATTCAAGGCGTTCGCGCTGCGCGGCAACGTCATGGACATGGCCGTCGGCATCGTCATCGGCACCGCGTTCACGGCGATCGTGACGGCGCTCGTCCAAAACATCATCATGCCGATCGTCGGATACGCGACCGGCGGCGTCGACTTTTCGCAGCTCGCGTTCCCGGCGGGCCGGACCGCCGAGGACGGCGGCATCGCCTACGGCATGTTCATCCAGGCCGTCGTGACGTTCATCATCATCGCGTTCGTCGTCTTCCTCATCGTGAAGATGCTGAACAAGCTCTCCGGCCCGAAGAAGGAAGAGCCGCCCGCCGGCCCGACCGAGGCTGAGCTGCTCGCGGAAATCCGCGATCTGCTGAAAGAGAAGTAGAAGCGGCCCGCAACGGCGTCAGAGCTGCGCGAAGACTTCGCCGATCGGCTCGCGGATCACGAGGCTGGCCCTTTGGTCGGCGCTCGTGGCCGTGAGGTTGATGAGGACGAGGTCGTCGCCGTGGTAGTAGTTGAGGAACCCCGCGGCGGGATAGACGACGAGCGACGTGCCGCCGACGATGAGCAGGTCGGCCTTCGCGATGGCGTCGACCGCGCCCTTCACGGTCGCGTCGTCGAGCCCCTCTTCATAGAGCACGACGTCGGGCCGCACCATGCCGCCGCATTTCGCGCAATACGGCACGCCGTCTTGGCAATTCGCGTCGTCTAAGATGTAGGCGAGGTCGTATGTCGCCCCGCATTTCAAACAATAATTCCGCAGCACGCTGCCATGCAGCTCATACACCGTGCTTGAGCCCGCCTGTTGGTGCAGGCCGTCGATGTTTTGCGTCACGACGCGCACGTCCTTGCCGGTCTTTTCGAGCGCCGCGATGCCGAGGTGCGCTGCGTTCGGCTGCGCGTCCGGATAGATGAGGTTTTTCTTGTAATAATCATAGAAGATCACGGGCTCGCGCACGAAAAACGAATGCGAGATCATCTCCTCCGGGCTGCGGCCGTATTCCTGCTTGGCCATGTACAGCCCCTTCTCCGAGCGGAAGTCGGGGATGCCGCTTTCCGTCGACACGCCCGCGCCGCCGAAAAACACGATGCGCGACGCGCCGTCAATGAGTACCTAGAGTTTTTCGATTCCTTCCATGACCACGGGCCTCCTGTTCCCTGCTTATCATACCACTTCGATGGACGCGATGTAGAACTCCTTGCCGACGTCCGTCGGCCCGCCGTCGGCGCCGCACGCGGGGCAGGCAAAGCTGTACGGCCGCCGCTCGAACTCGAGCCCGCACGCGAGGCAGCGCAGCAGCGGCTTCACGGCCGTCACGTCGAGCGCCGCGCCCTCGCAGAGCGTGCCCTTCGCGAGGATGTCGAAATACATGCGGATCGACTCCGGGATATAGCCCGACCGCTCGCCGACGACGAGCGCGATGCGCGAAACACGCGAGGCACCGGCGTCCTGCCCGTGCCTCGTTGCGATGTCTACGATGCGCTGCGTGATGGGGTATTCATGCATAGCGTTGCGGGCGGGGCAAGCCCCGCCCCTACAGGGCTCCTTCCTGGGGGGCGTCGTCCGCCTCCGGCTCCTCTGCGGGGGCGGCCTCCGGCTCCTCTGCGGGGGCGGCCGCTTCTTTCGGGGCTTCCTCGGGCTTCGTGAACGTATCCTCGATCTTGATGACGTCGGGCGTCGTGTAGCCCGCGACATTCGTCAGGCAGCCCTTCGGGCACGTCTCGACGCAGCACGAGCACTGGATGCACCCCATGCGGCGGATCGTCCACGTCCCCGCCCCGCGGTCCACCGTGATGGCGTCCGTCGGACATTTGCGCGAACAGATGCCGCAGAAGATGCAGTTTTCGATTTCGATTTCGATGCGCCCGCGCGTGCGTTCCTTCCACTCCCGCGGGACCACCGGGTACATGAGGGTCGCGGGCTTTCCGAAGAGGCTCCGCATGACCATTTTTCCGATTTTCAGTCCTGCCATTTCATCACCTTTCCGTACAAGAAATACACGGGTCGATCGTCAGCACGAGGATCGGCACGTCCGCGAGCTCACACCCCTGCAGCGTCTGCACGAGCGCGGGGATGTTGGCGTTCGTCGGCGTGCGGACACGGATGCGTTCGAGAAATTTCTGCCCGCTTCCCTTTGAATAATAATAGGCTTCCCCTCGCGGCTGTTCCATACGCCCGACAAATTCGCCGGCCGGATGTTTGCCCTTGATCTCGACAGCGATGTCGCCTTCCGGCATGTTCTCCACGCATTTTTCGATCAGCTCAATGCTTTGGAACAACTCGCGCACGCGCACCTTGCACCGCGCGTAGCAGTCGCCGTCCGTTTCGAGGCAGGGCGCAAAGCCGAGCGCGCCGTAGGCACCGTGGCCGTCGAGCCGCACGTCGTTGTTCACGCCGGAGCCTCTCGCCGTCGGGCCCACCGCGCCGAGCGCGAAGGCTTCGTCGTAGGACAGCGTGCCGACACCGACGAGGCGGCTCTTCACGGACGCGTCTTCGAGGAAGACGTCCGTGAGCTCCGCGAGCTCTTCCTTCATGCCGTTCAGCGTGGCCACGATCTCGCGCAGCTTGTCGTCGTCCACGTCCTTGCGGACGCCGCCGACCTTGCAGACGGAGAAGATCACGCGGCCGCCCGTCGTCTCCTCGAAGATGTCGAGGACGATTTCGCGCAGGCGCCACGAGTGCATGAACAGGCTCTCGAAGCCGAAGCCGTCCGCGAGCAGCCCGAGCCACAGCAGGTGGCTGTGGATGCGGCCGAGCTCGTGCCAGATCGTGCGCAGGTATTCGGCGCGCGGCGGGACGTCGATGCCGAGGTTGCCCTCGACGGTTTTGCAGTAACCCCAGCCGTGCCCGAACGAGCAGATGCCGCAGACGCGCTCGATGACGTAGACCATCTCCGGCCATTCGTTTTTCTCGACGAGCTTTTCGAGCCCGCGGTGGATGAAGCCGATCGAGGGAATCGCCTCGACGACCTTTTCGTCCTCGATGACGAGGTCGAGATGAATCGGCTCGGGCAGGACCGGATGCTGCGGCCCGAACGGGATGATTGTCCGTTTTGCCATCAGGCCTCACCTCCTTCAAATTTCGGATTCCACGGCGTGCTTTTTGCGACCTTGAAGAACTTGCCGCCGTAGTCGAGCGAGAGGTTCTTGAAGGTGATCCCGAACAGGTCGTGCATCTCGTTTTCGTAGATGAACGCGTAGGGGTAGATCGCCGTGATGCTTTGGAGCTCGGGCGCGGCCGCGCCGACGAGCAGCTTGTAGTTTTTCAGGACGTTGTCCTTTTCAAACGAATACAGCACCTCGAGGTCGTCTTCCGCCGGCGTGGCGCAGACCTGGCCGAGGCGGTAGCCCGCGGTCTTGAGGTCTTGCACGGTACCGAGCAGGGCGTCCGCCTCGAGGGGCAGGATCTCCTGGATGAGGTCTTTGCGTTCGAGGGTGTTTTCGCGTTCGAGCATGTCAGTCATTTTCGCTCACCTCCTC
>JAISTF010000052.1 GCA_031272745.1 Eubacteriales Family XIII. Incertae Sedis bacterium | reverse complement strand
GAGAAGGGGATGATGGTCTTCGAGATCGCGAAAAAGCTCGAGCCGTCGCACGAGCAGGGACTGCATGTACGCAGCATCGAGGGCGGCAACGCGCCGAACATGGTGCCGGACCGCTGTCGCGCCATTCTTATAGAAGAAAAACAAAAATACGAACCCGTGCGCGAGGCCGTCGAGGCGTTCCGCGCGCGCACGGGGCACAAAGTATATTTCAAAGGGCGCGGCAAATCGGTCGAGGTCTCCGCGGAAGGCGTCGCGGCGCACGGCGCACACCCCGAGGACGGGCTCAACGCGATCTCGATCCTCATGGAGCTGCTCAGCGAGCTGCCGATTGCAAACGAAGGCGCGGCGGCGTTCATCGATTTCTACCGCGAGCACATCGACTACGAGACAAACGGGCACCGGCTCGGCATCGAGGCGTGCGACGAGGAGTCCGGCGGGCTCATCGTCAACGTCGGGCAGATCGCGCTCGGGCGCGAGGCGGCGATCCTGACGGTCAACGTCCGCAACCCTGTCACGCGCAAAGAGGACGATGTCTACGACGACCTGCGGCCGGTCATCGACCGCTACGGCCTCGGCGTCGTGCGGGTGACGGGCGTCGCGCCGCTGTACTACGCGGACGGCGACCCGCTCGTTGAGACGCTCATGGATGTCTACCGCGCGGGCACGGGCGACGCGGAAGCGCAGCCGCTCGTCATCGGCGGCGGCACGTACGCGCGCGCGATTCCGCACGCGGTCGCCTTCGGGCCGCGCTTCCCCGGCAAGCCCGACGTGATGCACCAGAAGGACGAGTACATCGAGGAAGAAGACCTGTTGCGTGCATGCCGCATCTACGCGGACGCCATCGAGCGGCTCGCGGGCAAGGACTTCCGCCTATGAAGGAGACAGACTCACCCAAAGGGCTTTCCCGCAAGAACAAGCTCATGGTCGCCATCATCATCATCGGCGGCTTCATCACCGTGCTCAACCAGACGGTGATGTCGCCGGCGCTGCCGACGATCATGCGCGAGTTTTCGATCAACGCGTCGGTCGGGCAGTGGCTGACGAGCGTGTTTCTGCTTGTGAACGGACTCATGATTCCCGTGACGGCGTGGCTCATCGGCCGCTTCACGACGCGACAGCTCTATTTCGTCGCGATGACCTGCTTTATCGCGGGGTCGGCGGTCGCGGCGTTTTCGACGGGCTTTTCCCTGCTGTTTGTCGGGCGCATCCTGCAGGCGCTCGGCGCGGGCATCATGATGCCGTTTTCGTCGGTCATGCTGATGCTGATCTTCCCGAAGGAGCGGCGCGGCTTCGCGATGGGCATCGCGGGCATCGTCATCGGCCTCGGCCCCGCGTTCGGCCCGACGCTCGCGGGATGGCTCGTGGACGAATTCGGTTGGCGGTATATCTTTCTCGGCATCGCGCCGGTCTCGCTCATCGTCTTTGTCTTTGCCATCATCTTTCTCCGCAACATCGGCGAGCGCACGAAGGACAAGCTCGACATTCCGTCGATCGTCCTGTCGACGCTCGGTTTCGGCGGGTTGCTCTTCGGTTTCTCCGAAGCGGGCTCTTCGGGCTGGCTCAATCCCGTGACGCTCGGCACGATCGCGGCGGGCGCCGTTTTCGTCACGCTGTTCGTGCGGCGCGAGCTGCACATCGCCGACCCGATGCTCAACCTGCGCGTGCTCGGCAATCCGACGTTCTCCGTCTCAACCGTCATCGGCGCCGTCGTCAGCGCGGGCTTGACGGTCGCGGCGGTCATCACGCCGATTTATCTGCAAAACGTGCTCGGCCTGTCCGCGATGCACTCGGGCCTCATGCTCATGCCGGGCGCGCTGCTGATGGCGGGCCTCAGTCCGGTGTCCGGCACGCTGTTCGACCGCTTCGGCCCGCGGGGACTCGCCATCGGCGGGCTTGCCATCATGGCGACGGGCACGACCATGCTCGCTTTCCTCACGGAGCATTCGAGTGTGCCGTATATATTATTCGCGTATTCCTTCCGCATGGCGGGGATGGCGCTCGTGAACATGCCGGTCAACACCTGGGGCATCAACGCGCTCCCCAACCGCCGCATCGCGCACGGCAACGCGATCAACAACACGGCGCGGCAGGTGACGGGCTCGATGGGCACGGCGGTGCTCGTGACGGTCATGATGATCACGGCGGCGGGCCACAGCCAGCCGAGCGGTGCGGCGGCGACGGTCGCAGGCATCAACGCCGCGTTTTTCGGGGCGACGGGCCTGACGCTGGTAGCGCTCGTGCTCAGCATCCTGTTTGTGAAAAATGATCGCGACGCGCAGGCGCGTTATTGATATAATGGTAGCGGCAGATGTTGCCGGAGAAAGGCGGTGGAAGAGATGACGAAAATCACGGAGATCATGGAGAGCGTGCCCTATACGTGCCGCGCGGACGCGACGGTCGGGGACGTGATCCGGCAGCTCGCGGACGCGCACGTGGCGGGCGTGCCGATCGTGGACGCGGAAAACCGGCTTGTCGGCTACATCACGGACGGCGACATCATGCGCTACATCTCGCCGCGCAAGCCGCAGGTCTATACCTGGTGCGAGATGATGCCGATCATCGTCGAGGACGACGATCCGGTCGAGGACAAGGCGCGCAATCTGCTTGACCGGCCGGTCATCGAAATCGCGAGCAAGAAAAAGATTTTCGCGGAAGTCGACTGGGACGTGAGCGAAGTCGCGGACCTGTTCCGCCGCGAGAAGGTGAAGAAAATCGCGGTGCTCGAAGAGGGCCGCGTGGTCGGCGTCATCAGCGAATCGTCGATCATCCGTTATTTGCTGACGAAGATCCTGCCGGACGAGGAGGCGTGAGTTGACAGAAATATTGAATAATGATAAAGGGCCGTTTCAGGTCTTGTTCGGCGACGACGCGTCGGCCGACCCGAATGTCGTCATGCCGATCGTGATCGCGGTTGTCGCGGTGCTCTTGATTGTGGCGCTGCGCGTCACGCTCCGGAGCAAGGGCCGGAGCGAGATGTCGGAGGAGGAGCTCGCGAAGGACCGGAAGATCTTCGACGGCCGCATGGAAATGCAGGCGCGGCTCGCCGGCGAGGAATACGACCCGTCGAAGGCGCGCGCGCAGGAAGAGTTCGAGATGAAGATCGCGCGCGGCGAGCTCGACCGGTACGGGAATCCGGTCAAGCCGGCCACGGCAAAAAAATAATTTTTTCGCGTTTTCTTGGCAAGCCCTGAATTTTCTGCTATACTATTCTTCGCTTCGGGTCTTTAGCTCAGCTGGGAGCGCAAGCGATGCGCTGAGCATAGAAAACTGAATAGGTACGAAACACCAGAATATGGGTCTTTAGCTCAGCTGGGAGAGCAAGCGATGCGCTGAGCATAGAAAACTGAATAGGTACGAAACGCCAGAATATGGGTCTTTAGCTCAGCTGGGAGAGCGCGTGGTTCGCAATCACGAGGTCAGGGGTTCGATCCCCCTAAGATCCACCACCGAAAATCCGTTGAAATTTCAACGGATTTTCTGCTATACCGC
>JAISTF010000053.1 GCA_031272745.1 Eubacteriales Family XIII. Incertae Sedis bacterium | reverse complement strand
GCGCAGCACGCGGACACGCCGGGGCCGCAGATCGCGGCGGCGGACGCGGGCAAGCTCTGCATCGGCTACAACCTCGACAACAGCGGCCTCGAGGGGCTCGAGGATGCGTTCCTCACGGCGCCGACGTGGCATCATGAAGTCTTCCTGATCCCGACGATCGAAGCGATTCTCGCGGGGACGTGGACGCCGGAGTCCTACTACGGCACCATGGCGGATGGCTACATTGACCTCGCGCCGATGACGAAGAACGTCACGGACGAGGCGAAGGCGGCCGTCGATGCGCAGCGCGCGAAATTCGAGGCGGGCGATCCCGTCTTCGTCGGGCCGATCGAATACAACGACGGCACCGTGCTCGTGGCGGAGGGCGAGAGCCTTGACCGCGCCGGCATCTGGAGCATCACGGGCCTCGTGAAAGGCGTGACGGCTTCCGAATAACTACAACATGAAGGAAAGCGCGCCCGCCATCGAGATGCGCGGGATCTCGAAATCGTTCGGGTCCGCGTATGCCAACAAAGACATTGACCTGACCGTCCTGCCCGGGGAGATTCATGCGCTCCTCGGGGAGAACGGCGCGGGCAAGAGCACGCTGATGAATATGCTGTCGGGGATCTATCGCCCCGACAGCGGTTCTATTTTTGTGAACGGCGAAGCGGTCCGCTTTGCGTCGCCGAAGGACTCCATCAAAAGGGGCATCGGCATGATCCACCAGCATTTCAAACTCGTGGATGTGATGACGGCGCGCGACAACATCATACTTGGCGGCAATTCCGGATTTTTTTTGAACAACAAGGCGCTGAACCGCCGCATCTCCGAGCTCTCCGACCGCTACGGGCTCGACGTGAAGCCCGACAAGAAGGTCTACGAGATGAGCGTCGGCGAGAAGCAGACGCTCGAAATCCTCAAGGTGCTGTACCGCGGCGCGAACATCCTCATCATGGACGAGCCGACCGCGGTGCTGACGCCGCAGGAGATCGAAAAGCTCTTCGCGATCATCCGCAATATGAAGGCGCAGGGCTGCGCGGTCGTCATCATCACGCACAAGCTCGGCGAGGTCATGGAGATTTCCGACCGCATCACGGTGCTGCGGCGCGGCGAAGCCATCGCGACGGTCGAGACGGCCCAGGTGGAGATCCCGACCCTCATCGAGATGATGGTCGGCCGCCGCGTCGACCTCTCGATCAAACGCGAGTCGTTCCACGGCGCGGGTCCGGATGCGCTTTCCGGGGAGCAGGGCCTGCTCTGCGTCGACGGCGTGACCGTCTATGACAAGGACAAAAAGGCCGCGCTCGACGGCGTGAGTTTCACGCTGCGCACGCACGAGATCCTCGGCGTCGCGGGCGTCGCGGGCAGCGGGCAGAAGGAGCTGTGCGAGACCATCGCGGGCCTGCAGGCGGCCGAGAAGGGGCGCATCTTCTTCGAGGGGCAGAACATCCTCGGCAAATCCCCGCGCGACATCATCCGCCTCGGCATCCGCATGGGGTTCATCCCCGAGGACAGGCTCGGGATGGGACTCGTGGGATCGATGGACATCGTGCACAACATGATTCTCAAAGAGTACCAAAACCAGAGAGGCTTCGTGCTGCGCAGAGGCCCCTCGGCGGAGAAGGCGCAGCAGATCGTCGACCGGCTCGACATCCTGACGCCGTCCGTCCACACGCCCGTGTCGCGGCTGTCGGGCGGCAACATCCAGAAGGTGTTGCTCGGGCGCGAGATCGACTCGGACCCGAAGGTGCTGATCACGGCGTACCCGGTGCGCGGGCTCGACATCGGCGCGTCGTTCCGCATCTACGATTTGTTGAACGAACAGAAGGCGCGGGGCGTCGGCGTGATCTTCATCGGCGAGGACCTCGACGTGCTCATCGAGCTGTGCGACCGCATCCTCGTGCTGTCGGGCGGGCGCATCACGGGCGCGCTTGACGCGGCGCGCACGACAAAAGAGGAAATCGGCTTCCTCATGACGGGGGGCGCGGCATGATCCTGCCCGTGCGCATCACGAAGCGCGACGACGTCCCGCGGCGGCAGGCGGCGGTCATCCTCGTCGTGTCCATCGTGCTCGCGCTCGTCTTCTCGGGCGTCGTCATGCTGCTCTTTGGGCTCAACCCCATCGAGGTCTACGGCACGATCGTGCAGGGCGCCTTCGGCTCGGCGATGCGGCTCGAACAGACGATGATCAAGGCGGTGCCGCTGACGATTGCGTCGCTCGGCATCCTCGTCGCGTTCAAGATGAAGTTTTGGAACATCGGCGGCGAGGGGCAGATCATGATGGGCGCGCTCGCGGCGTCGTGGGTCGCGCTGAACCACCCGGGTTTGCCGCAGCCGCTGCTGCTCCTGTGGATGGGCGCGGCGTCCGTCGTCGCCGGCGGCGTCTGGGCACTGATTCCGGCGGCGTTCAAGGCGAAGATGGGCACGAACGAGACGATCTTCACGCTGATGATGAACTACATCGCGATCAAATTCGTGATGTACCTGCAATACGGGCCGTGGAAGGACCCCGAGTCGAAGGGCTTCCCGCGCATCCCGAAATTTTCCGATGCGGCGATCCTGCCCGACGTGGGCGGCATGCACGCGGGCTGGGTGCTGATGCTCATCCTCGTCGCGGCCGTCTTCCTGTTCATGAACTACACGAAGAAGGGCTACGAGATCGCGGTCGTCGGGGAGAGCCTCGAAACGGCGCGCTACGCGGGCATGAACATCCCCGTCATCATCATGATCGCCATGTTCATCTCGGGCGGGCTCTGCGGTCTCGTCGGCATGGTGCAGGCGAGCGCGATCGAGAAGACGCTGACGTGGGGGCTGTCGTCGGGCTACGGCTTCACGGCCATCATCACGACGTGGCTCGCACGGCTCAACGCGGTGACGACGCTCTTCGTCTGCCTCGCGTTCGCGGTGCTGCTGCAGGGCGCGGACTACATCCAGCTCGCGCTGCACGTCCCCTCGTCGGTCGCGCAGGTCGTGCAGGGCATCATCCTGTTCTTCGTGCTCGGCAGCGACTTCTTCCTGCGGTACCGCGTCAAATGGATTGGCTTGGCGCGGGCCAGGGCGGAGGCCGAATAATGGAAGCCTTTCTCGCCGCCGCGATTGTCGCCGCGATGCCGCTGCTGTTCGCCACGCTCGGCGAACTCATTACGGAGAAGTCCGGTTCGCTCAACCTCGGCGTCGAGGGCATGATGCTCATGGGGGCCGTGACGGGCTTCATCGTCGCCTTTGGCACCGGCTCGCCGGGCGCGGCGCTGCTCGGCGCGTTCGGCGCGGGCGCGGGCGGGGCGCTCATCTTCGCGATCATCACGGTGACGCTGCGCGGCAACCAGGTCGTGACGGGGCTCACGCTGACGATCTTCGGCAGCGGGTTTGCGTCCTTCGTCGGGGATCCTTTGATCGGCAAGTCCGTGCCGAAGGTCGTGCAGGCGTTTTTCAAGGGGGCGCCGCTGCCGGGGCTCTCGGACATCCCGTTTTTCGGCCCCGTGTTTTTTCGGCAGGACGTCTTCGTCTACCTCGGCTACATCCTCGTCATCCTCGTGTCGATCTACCTGTACAAGACGCGCCCGGGCCTGCATATGCGCGCCATCGGCGAAAACACGGCCGCCGCCGACGCGTCTGGCGTCGCGGTCGACTTCCACAAATACGCGCACATCCTCTTCGGCGGCGGGCTCTGCGGGCTCGGCGGCGCCTACCTCGCCTTGGTCTACGTCCCGATGTGGCAGGCGGACGTCGTCACGGGCCGCGGCTGGATCGCGGTGGCCCTCGTCATCTTCGCCTCGTGGAACCCGACGAAGGCGTTCCTCGGCTCGTTCCTCTTCGGCGCGCTGTCCATCCTCGGCTTCCGGCTCCAGAGCATGGGATTCCACATCTCGCAGTACCTCGTCGACATGTTCCCCTACGCCGCGACGATCGCCATCGTCATCGTCTCGACGCACAAAAACCGCAAAGAGGACCTCCCCCCCGCCGACCTCTCCGTGCCGTATTTCCGGGAAGAGCGGTAGGCGGACAATGGCAACTCACGGGACCAATCCTGCGCCGCGAGACGCTCATCTGCACTCCGCAAGGGGGATCTTGCAGCAATTCGCTTCATTCTTGGACAAAAATCCGAGTAGTGCGCAAAATGTTGTTGAAATATTTCCAATAATGTAGATTTCAAGGCGGTATTTTCGCCTTATAGCCGCTATTGATGGCGTGTTTCGCGGGTTTTTGCCTTCGAGAAGCCGAAATATTGCGCACAATACGGATTTTTGTCCACATGGGCCAAGGGCGTGCGTGGCTTCCGCTGCTTGATGTGAGCACTGTGCTGTGGCGTATTTCTAGGAAGAGCGGTAGGGGAAGCTTTGCATGGATTTCGATTCCGTTTCGTATTGTCATGCGGCGAGGGACAGGATGGTGACGCCGGCGAGGGCGATGGCGGCAGCGGCGAGCTTGCGGCCGAGGGCGTCGCGCTCCTTCAGGAAGAGGATGCCGGCTGCGGCGGTGGTGATGCAGGTCAGGGACGATACATAGGTGGAGATGCTGAGCAATCCGCCGAGGCCGAGTGCGAGCGTGAAGCCATAGGCGGAAATGATGCGCAACGCGAAGAGCCCCGTGATTTCACGTGTGCGGAACAGCGAGAGATCGACGGGACGGCGGCTGATGAGCACGATTCCCCAAAGCGCGGCGGCGACGATGAGGGCGGAGGGAAAGACGTAGTTGGCGTAGCCGAGTTCTTGTATCAGATGCTTCTCCAATGTGTTCAGCGAACTGATCAAGACAGCGCTCAAAACGGTCAACGCGGCGCCGCGCGGCGTCGTCCCCGCGCGTCCGAGCAGAAGGAAACCCGCAAGGAAGACAAGGCCGCCGCCCGCCATACGCAGAGGCGCGACGGGCTCTGAGAGAAACAGGATGCCGAACGCGGTGGCGCCGACGATGCGGAGGTTGTACAACAGCGCAAATACGCTCGCCTCTGTGCACTCCAAGGCTTTCGCGTTGCAGATGTGAAAGACGACGGCGATGGCGCACGAAAGCGCAAACAGCCACCACAGGCGCGCGTCGAAACGGGAAACGTCGATGCCGCGGATGGCGAAGCCGACCGCGGCGGGCGCGGCGATGGCGGTGGACATGACGGTCGCGAGGAAGATGCTGTCGACCTTCATCTTCGCCGACGCGTGGCGCAGGAGGGTATTGTAGCCGGTGTTCCCGACGAGATGCGCAATCAGGAAAAGTACCCACATGATTTTCGAGAATATCAAAAGGCGGCTGAAAAGTAAAGGCTCTGACCCCATTTCATGCGGCGTGACAAAATCCGTGAAAAATTGTGGTATGATATATCATTGTTGTTGCGGATTATAATTGAATTAGGACACATATCATGAAATCTCTATTATTGGAAA
>JAISTF010000201.1 GCA_031272745.1 Eubacteriales Family XIII. Incertae Sedis bacterium | reverse complement strand
TACAAGAGCATCTTCAAAGCCACCGTGGTCATCGAGGGCGGCAATATCGCGAGCGTCACGCTCACGCAGGACGATGACGTGGAATACGTCACGCCCTGCCTCGGGATATTGGACCGCATCGTGAAGCGCCAGACGACGGACGGCATCGACACGGTCAGCGGCGCGACCTACAGCTCCAGCGCCATCCTGACGTCGGTGAAGCAAGCCCTGAACAAAGCCCTGAAGCCCCCCGAACCGGAAGACCCCGCGCAGCCGGAAGACCCCGCCGACCCAGAGCAGCCGACCGACCCGGCCGATCCGGAAACGCCAACCGAACCGGACGATCCCGCGCAGCCAGACGACCCCGCCGAAGCGGAGCAGCCGACCGAATCAGCCGATCCGGAGCAACCGACCGAACCCGTAGGGGCGGGGCTTGCCCCGCCCGCCGACCCAGAACAGCCAACCGACCCAGCCGAAGCGGAGCAGCCGACCGAACCGGAAGAGCCTGCCGAATCGAAAGACCCCGCGCAACCGGATGCTCCCGTAGGGGCGGCATCCTGCCGCCCGCCCGAAGAAACATCCGATGCCGAAGACCAGGACGGCGAAAACGATGCGGCATAAGCCCCCCGCCGCCATCGCAGGCGCACTCCTCGCCGCCGTGCTAACCCTGTCCGCGTGCGCGCAGCCCTCAGCGGGCGCATCCTCGCCGCCGGAACCCCGCGCGTCGTCGGTGGACGTGACCCCCGCGCCGGCGGACAGCGCGGTGCCCGCATCCTACGACGACATCGGCTTCGTCATGGGCACGGTCGTGAACCAGACGATCTACGCCGGGGACAAAACCATCGCGCAGGACATCACAAACATCCTTCAGGACACGGAGGAGAAGTGGATGTCCTGGCGCGCGGAAGATTCCGACATCGCGGCCGTCAACGCCGCCGCGGGCACGGGCACAAAAACCCCCGTGAGCGCACAAACCGCCGCCTTCCTCACGGAAGCAACCCGACTTGCGGCGGACAGCGGCGGCGCCTTCGACCCGACGATCGGCAAGCTCACGCGTCTCTGGGATTTCGACGGCGGCAAAAACGAGGTGCCGCCCGCGGGCGACATCGCGGCGCTCGCGCAGGACGTCGGCTACGAAGGCATCTATATAGAAGGAAACGATGTCGCGCTCGCCCGGCCTACGGGCATCGACCTCGGCGCGATGGGAAAGGGCATCGGCTGCGACGAAATCCAGGCGGCCCTCGAAGGCCGGACGGACGTGCGCGGCGCGCTCGTCAACATCGGCGGCAGCAGCGTGCTGACCTACGGGCAGAAGGACAGCGCGGAGCCGTGGAAGGTCGCCGTCACGGACCCGCGCGACACGGCCGGCTTCCTCGGCGTCCTCGCCCTCGAGGGCACGAACCACGTCTCCACCTCGGGCGACTACGAGCGGTATTTCGAGGCAGACGGCAAGCGCTACCACCACGTTCTCGACCCGCACACGGGCTACCCCGCGAACAGCGGCCTGATGTCTGTCACTGTGGTGGCCGCCCGCGGCGCGGCGAGCGACGCGCTCTCGACGGCCTGCTTCGTCCTCGGATACGGCGACGCCGCCCTCGCGCTGCTCGCCTCGTACGGTGCCGATGCCGTCTTCGTCACGACCGACCGGCAGATCCATGTGACGGACGGCCTGCGGGACCGCTTCACACAAATCGCGGATGGCTACACGTTGCAGCCACCGGAGCAGGAATAACGGAGAGACTATGGGCAGCTTCCTTATGAAATCCCTGAGCATCGTGGTCGTGGTCGTCGCGCTGTTTTTCTACAACCAAATCATGGCGCTGAACGCGGAGCTGGCCACGGCAAACGCGACCATCGAGGAGTTGTCGGAAGGGATCGCGCAGGACGGCGGGTCGCCGAGTGCGGGCGGGTCGCCGGGAGCGGCGACCCCTGCGGATGGGGAACACACAGAGGCCGCGCATGACACCGCTGCCTACGAAAGCCCCTACGCGGACGGCATATACGAAGGGACCGCGCAGGGCTACGGCGGGCCGGTCACGACGAAGGTCACGATCCTTCAGGGCACGATCGTCGGCCTCGAGATCGTGTCCGCCGAAGGCGAGGACGCCGCCTATTACAATCTGTGCCTCGGCCTTCTCGACGAGATCGCGGAGAAGCAGGGCGCCGAAGGGATCGACGCCGTCTCCGGCGCGACGTACACGTCCGACGGCATCCTCGGCGGCGTACGGGACGCGCTCGCGCAAGCGGAGCAATGATGCGCAAAAAACAGACCGCCCACGCCATCGCCCGCGCCGCCGTCCAAGTCGTGTTTTTCCTCTTCCTGCCGCAGCTGTTCTCCGCGGCCTTCGGCGCAATCCGGAGCCTCGCGGATCACATCCACGGGCGCGAAGTCATCACATGGAATCCCTTCCTGACGCTCCTGTGCGTCCTGCTCGCCTTCACGATCCTGTTCGGCCGGTTCTTCTGCGGATATGCCTGCGCGTTCGGCAGCCTCGGGGACTGGCTGTACGCCGCCGCCGCTTTCCTGCGCAAAAAAGCGGGACGCCCCCCGCGCAAGCTGCCGGACCGCGCCATCGCTGGCCTGCTCTATGTCAAGCACCTCGTCCTGTTCGCCATCGTCGTCGCCTGCCTGACCGGCCTGTACGCGTCCGCCGCGGCGATGGATCCGTGGAGCCTGTTCGGCGCGCTCCGCGCCGGACAGTTTTCGCTCGCCGGCAAAACGGGGGCGGCTCTCTTCCTCGCCCTCATCTTCGCCCTGATGTGCCTCGTCGAGCGCGGGTTCTGCATGTTCCTCTGTCCGATGGGCGCGGCATTCGAGTTGCTGCCGATGCTGCCGCTCACCGTGTTCGGCCGGAAAAAGGAAGCCTGCCTCAAAGGGTGCAGCCTGTGCGTGAAAACCTGCCCCGCGTCCATCGCGCTCGGCGCGCCGCACGCCAAAACAGGCGACTGCTTCCAATGCGGCAAATGCAGCATCCGCTGCCCGAAGGAAAATATCCGTCCGGGTCTGCGCGCCTTGAAAGGGACGGAACTGTGGTGGACCGCCGCCCGCGCCGCCGCGCTGTTTGCCCTCTGCGCGAAAGTCATGGGGATCTGACCGGTGGCGACGGAAATCCCGAAGAACCACAAAAAACGCAACGACGCGATCCTCATCGCCGCGCTGCTCCTCGCGGCCGGCATTCTCTTCCTCGCGACGGGCGCGGCAAAAAAAGACGGGGCGCAAGTCTGCGTCTACGTGGACGGCGCGCGCGCCGCAAGCTATTCATTATTCGAAAACCGCGAAATTCCGCTCGCGTACGACGGGCACAATACGCTCAAAATCGAGGCTGGCGCCGCGTCCGTGACGGATGCGGACTGTCCGGACCGGCTCTGCGTGAAGCAGCGCGCGATTTCGAAGCAGGGCGAGACGATCGTCTGTCTGCCGCACCGCCTCATCGTGAAGATCGAGGGCGGGGACGCGCCGGACGTCGACGGGGTCGTGCGCTGATGCGGAGCCGCCGCGCCCACAGGCTCGCGTTCTACGCGCTGATGCTCGCGCTCGCGATGATTTTCAGTTATTTGGAAACGCTGATCCCCGTGCCGTTTTTCGTGCCGGGCATGAAGCTCGGGCTCGCGAACGTCGTGACGATGGTCGTCCTCTACAAGATCGGCGCGCGCGAAGCGGCCGTCATCTCGCTCGCGCGCATCTGCCTGTCCGCGCTGCTGTTCAGCGGCGCGTTCGGCCTCATCTACAGCCTCGCGGGCGGCGCGCTCAGCCTCGCGGTCATGATCCTTTTGAAGCGGAGCGGGCGGTTCGGCATGACGGGCGTCAGCGTGGCCGGCGGCGTCTGCCACAATTTCGCGCAGATCGGCGTCGCGGCGCTGCTGCTCGAAACCGGCGCGCTGCTGTCGTATCTCCCCGTCCTCGTGGTGTCCGGCGCGGTCACCGGCTGGCTGATCGGAATGCTCGGCGGGCTGCTCCTTTCAAAGCTCGCCCGCCTGCATTTGTAGCGTCCGTTTTTCACCTAAGGGATTCGTCTCGGCGGCGGCCTCTGCGGCGCATAGGCCGAATTCCTTGTGCCGAGGGGATGGCAGATGGTTGAGATCCGGAGTTTTGCGAGGCACAGCCCCCTCTATGGAGGCGCAAATTGCGAAGCTGTGCAGAAATCTGACCAGAAAACCAACACATTTGCGAAAAGTGTCGGTTTTCTTCGGACAAACTGTGCAGCGAAACCATGTGGCTTTCGCAAAAGTCCAATTCTCAACCACGAACAAACCCTGATGTCATTCTGCGCGTAGTCGCAGAATCCAGCGGGCGGCAGAATGCCGCCCCTACATCTTGGCGGCAGTAGGCCTCTATGGCTTGCCAGCAGAACCGTCCGCTTGACAATCCCACCGGAAGTCGCCGCTCCCGCTCCCGCGTTTCGCGGCAGCATTGGACGACGAGGGCGTTGACGGAGACCCCTACATGAAATTCTACGCGAAAACAACTTCGCAATATACACGCGAAAAAATGCACATGAAATAAATGTGTAAATAACACTTTACATTTTGTGTGTATCAGTTGTATACTTGTTTTGTTGGAACAATTGATAGTAAGCGATCAATAATGGCACCCCTCGTGCGCGGGCGGTGCTGTTTTTTAGGCAGCTGCTTTCAGAATCGTCAGGATACGAGGGATTCCGTCCCGCCCCCTTTTCGGCAGCAGTCCGGCAGCGTCGGTGACCATGGCATGAAATCCTCCATGTCGAGCGCAGCGATGTCCGCATCCTTAAAGACGGTCAGGACGTGGTTGATGTACTCGAACGGGTCTACGCCGTTCGCCTTGCAAGTCTCAATGATGCTGTAGCACACCGCACTCGCGTCCGCACCTGCTGGCGTGTCTGCGAACAGCCAGTTGCGGCGGCCGACGCAAAACGGGCGGATGGCGTTTTCGCCGAGATTGTTTGATATTTCGAGCCTACCGTCGAGCAGATATTTCCGAAGGTCTTGCTCCTGGTTTATGCTGTAGTTCACGGCCTTGCGCAAAGAGTCGCCCGCACACTGTGGCAGGATTCGCTTGCACCATGCAAAGTACGCATCGACGACGGACGTGGCTTTTTTCTTCCGGTACGCATGGCGCGCCTCCGGCGTGAAATCTTTCGCTTCTTCCTCGATTTTGAACAGACTGCCGATGTACTCCAGCGCCTTCTCGGTTGCCGTGCCTTTGATAGATTCGCTTTTCTTCAGCCCCTTCTGGATGTCCGTAAATTTCCGCCGCGCATGACCCCAACAGCCGACGAATACGATATCCGGCGGCGGACCAGAACCCGACGGTTTTAATAGAACGCGGTAGGCGGAATAGCCATCCGTATGGATGTAGCCGGAATATCCCGCAAGGTGCGCGGCGGGGTACTCCGCGCCGCGCCCGGGAGAGTGCATGAGCAAGACGACCTTTCGAGATGCGTGTGCGCCTGTCCGGTACATCCACATGTAGCTGTCTGACGTGGCGGCCTTCCCTGGCTCTTTCAGCACTTGGATCGGCGTCTCGTCGGCGTGGATGACGCATTCAGCGAGCAGCGCGGTGTGCATGTGACACGCGATGGCCATCAAATACTCTTTTGCGGCTTTGATTACCCAGTTCGCCAGCACATTGCGCTTGATATTCAGGCCTGTCCGCATAAGCTCCTGCTCCTGTCGATGGAGCGGCAGGGACAATCCATACTTTTTGAAAAGAATGTCCGCCACGAGCGACGGCGATGCCAGTGAGTTGCGGAACAGGCCTTTCGGGGATGCGGCCGTGACAATCGTACCCTCGATCCCTTGCTTGTCGCACGCCCGGCACGAGTACACTTTCGACCTGTGCTCGACGACGTTGTACGTGGCCGGTGTGAACTCGACCTCGGTGCGCGCCACTGTCTTCATCTCCGTCAGTTCCTTGCCGCATTTCGGGCAGAGCAGCTCGTCGCCGGTCAGCACGTGCTCCACAACCGTCTTCGGCAGGTTCTTTACGATTTCTTTCTTGTGCCCTTTTTTCTTTCTCTGCTTCGGGGGCGGAAGGACTTCGGACTTCTTCGGCTCGGGCGCGTCTTCGTCTTGAGTTGCCTCGGCCTCGTCGAATATGCTGAACTGTCCATCCGACACATGCCGCTCGCTGGATGGTCCGAACCGGAATGCATTCATCTTGCGCAACAACTCTTCGTAGTATTTGTTTTTTGCCTCGGACGCGTCGGCGCGTACGGTCTCGTTCCGTGCGTACTCTTCGAGTTCTGCCCTTTCCATGGTCGAAAGGTCTATCACTTTTTCTGATTTCGCCACATCATTCATGATAGATACATTTTAACAGAAATGGGGGTATTAGTCAAGATATTTCGTTGAAATTTCAACGAAATTTACAATATTATCACATTGGTTTGGTTAGACCACGATGCTTCTGCTGGATGGGGTGAACGCCTTCTTCTGTTCGATGGACAGCCCCTCCATTAACCACCGGAACTGCTGCCAGGTGATCTGCATCGCCTCCTCTTGGCTGCGCGGCCACTGGAACCGCCCGTCGCTTAGCCGCTTGTACAAGAGCACGAAGCCGTCGCCTTCCCAGTAGAGCGCCTTGATGCGGTCGCGCCGCCGTCCACAGAAAAGGAACAGTGCGTTTGACATCGGGTCAAGCCCGAACGTCTGCTGTGCGCAGGCGGCGAGACCGTCGATCGACTTGCGCATGTCCGTATATCCGCAAGCGATGTATATCCTTTCGGCTTTGGTGATGTCACCTAACATATCTTCCCCAGCGCCAGAATTGCGCGTTCAATGACGTCAATGTCCGCCCCGTTCATGATTTCGCATTCCGTCGCTCCGATGCGGACGACCATCGCGACCGCGCCTACCGCAGCGGATCCTCTTGGCACTATCTGCACGAACGGCGGCGGTGACGGCGCGGCAGCGGGAACGATGCACGGCTCTGACTCCTGCGTGGAAAAAGCATCCGATACAGCCGCCTCACGGACGCGTTTTTGCCAATAGTAGTATGTCTGCCGGCATATGCCCTGCGATTCGCACCACGCGCTTACTGACATGCCGCTTCGCTGGCATTCAGCCACCACCACCGACCACTGCCGGATTCGATATTCCTGTTTGAGCTTCTTGATGTCCAACGCCATCCACCTTTCCACTTGGACATTCTTGGTCAGTGTTAGACACTGTACAAGATTGTCTAAAGACTGCTTTGGACATCTTCGCATAGTGGGTCAAAAACTAAAAGGCGCACATGGTTGATCGCTTACTATCGAGCGCAAGATTGCGTTGACGCAGCATACTCATCTTTCATTGAAGAAGGAGAGAAGCTATTCCAAATAGTCACATATGGTTCATCAACAAGAGTAACACAAGGCGTTGTATCTCAAACCATTCGCTTCGACAAAAAAACGGCAGAGAAACTCGTTACACTGTTGACAAAAGAATTTTCGCTTTAGGCATTCTTTTCTATCAGGTCTTGCGGCTCCTATTCCCACTCTCGGGTTTGGCTTTTGCATATAGTACGAATGGCTGTTTTTCAATGCTTCATGTATACATATTTGTGTCTGTTTTCTGTATTTCACGTCGTTCCTCCGGCTTTTAGTAGCAAAATAGTAGCAGCAATTCGAGGCTGAATAGTGTCACCACTTACCCATTCCTCAAAATGCACAGTATTGTTGAGTTTGAGGAATTGCGGCTTTCTCATGCCATCCCATCCTCCAACAACCACTCCATCACGTTCAATTTCCTGATCCCGTTGTAGACTGGATCAACATCCCAATCCGTCGAAAGCAAATACTTCGCGTTAGAGTCCTTGATGGCAAGTAGCGGCGCGAGTTCTCGTTCAAGAGTTGCTTCGTCCAATACGGTGTAAGCGACCTGATAGTATGAAACATATCCCTGCTTGTCGACAGCAACAAAGTCGATCTCGGCATCTCTGACCTTGCCAATGTACACATATCGGTTTCTCCTGAGCAGTTCAAGATAGACCATGTTTTCAAGCATATGCCCCCTGTCGTCATCAGACTTCTTTCCGAGCCGTATCTTCCTGAATACGGGATCGGCGAGATAATACTTGTCGAGCGTTTGCAAGTGCTTCTTCCCTTTCACATCATAGCGCCCCACCTTGTACAGCAAGAATGCTTCGGTCAAATACTCCAAATAGTTGCTGACGGTCTTATTGTCTACCGTGATGCCGTTTGATTGAAGCGTGTTCGCGATCGACCGAGGACTGATGGTTGATCCAACCGAATCCAATACAAAATCAAGGACCTTGTCAAAAGCAGCTCGGCCTCTGATTTCGTGTCTGGCAAAAACGTCTTTTTCCAGAATCGTTTTCAAAATTGCGACCGCGAGGTTATCGGCCTCACTTATGTCCTTTTCGCCCAAAGTGACAACCTGCGGAAGGGCACCGTTGAATATGAATTTCCTCAAACCTTCATCTTTTGTTAAATTTGAGGAATAGGCTTCCATACACTCTTTGAACGAAAAAGGCAGGATGCTGATCTCGATATATCGACCCGTGAGCAATGTTGCAAGTTCACCCGAGAGAAGATCCGCATTCGATCCGGTCACATACAGATCCACATTTTTCTTTATAAACAGCCCGTCTACGAGCTGCTCAAACTCATCCACCTTTTGTACTTCATCGAGAAAGATATAGTTCATCTCGCCGGAAACCAAACGTGCTTTCACATAATCATAAACCTGTTTCCAGTTGCCAATTTCCAATGTATCCGGATCTTCGAAATTGAGGAATTGCACGCGTTCCGCAGGGATGGTCTCTTTAACCTCCTCGGCAAACATCTCCAAAAGCGTAGATTTTCCAGCACGCCTAAGACCCGTGACGACCTTTATGATATGCTCATCCCGTAGTTTTCTTAGAGAATCGATATAGGGCTTGCGTTCAATCATCATCTTTCGCTTTCCTCATCTCCAAATGCTCCCGACAGCAGAATCCACAGCGCACGCGCCTCTTCATCATTCAACGTCACGCCTTTGCCCATTTTATCATGGTCGGGCGACCGTGTTCCTATTTCCACTCAATCACATTTGTGTCTGTTGAATGATAATCGCTTGTGTTTTCAACGTTTCATATAGACACTATTGTGTCTATTCGCCGTGTCTTTCGGGATTCCGCGATTTTTTGAGGTCATATCGCGGTCACACGGACGCGCTGCCAGTGCTCCTGAAATGGCGGTGAAACGTTATGCGGTTATCAAGGTACGCTTGCAGTTGGACGTTGCCAACCTTTGTCACCCAATCCTATCATGATCACATCGTCATCGCAAGATTTGTGGTGACATTTATGGTGACATTTTATGTCCCCATAAATGTCACCCTTCTTCGGGGTATACGATTTCCCAATAACCATCTTTGTTCGCGCCAACCCTTCTGATAAGGCCTTTATTTCTCAACGAGGCAGTATTCCGCTTGACCGTACGTACCGTTTTGGATATAAGCTCCGCCAGCTTTTCCGCTGTTATGGATGGTTTTTCTCTAATAATGGCAAGCACCTGATTTTCCGTCGCACTTGCAACAGCCACATTTGTGTTGTATGATGGACGAAAAGGAGGCGACACAAATATGACTGAACAATCACCTGCCGGAAAACGAATACGGTATTTCCGCGAAAGACGCGGCCTGACTCAGCGGCAGCTCGGCGAGGCGGCGGGCATCCTTGAAGCCACGATCCGCAAATACGAGATAGGGCAGAGAAACCCCAAGCCGGATCAAATCAAGCTCATCGCGGATGCCCTCGGCGTGACGCCGAACGCGCTCGCGCCCGTCGTCATCGAGACCGACGCAGACGCCGTATCGCTTATCGTCGCGGTCGACGACCAGATCGGCATCACGTTCGATGGCAAGAAGGACAGCAAGGGCAAGATCGACCCGAAGACGCTCACCATCCATATCGAGGACGGCTTCGTCAACGACGCGCTCGCCAGATGGGCAAATGCGAAGAGTCACCTCGCCGCGCTCAAAGCACAGAAGCCCTCCAAGAATGACAAAGCCGCCCACGAGGCGATGGTCGCAGAATACGAAGAGGCGATTCAAAAAGCGAAGCAGAGCCTGCTCGACTCAAACAAGCTGGTCGGCAAAAGCCAAGGCAACGCCATCGCCGTCAAGACCCCTCCCGACTTGTCAAAGCACCTGAAGCCCCCGAAAACGGACTGACCCGAAAAATTATGCAATCAAAATGCAATCAGACAAGAAAAAAGACCCTTGAAAATGGCTGATTTTCAAGGGTCTTGCGGTTTGCGGCTCCTATTCCCCGATGATCTTCCCGATCTGCGCCATCAGTTCCCCCACGCCCGTCTTCTTCAGCGTCGAGACAGGGATCAGCGCGTCGTCCCCGCCCAGGGCGAGCACCTCCCGGATGCGCTTCAC
>JAISTF010000161.1 GCA_031272745.1 Eubacteriales Family XIII. Incertae Sedis bacterium | reverse complement strand
GTACACGGGGATCGCGACGCCCGCCGCCGTCAGCCAGACGAGGCTGTCCGCGTATTGGCTGAATCTTGCGCGCTCATTCATGCTCTTGAGGATGAAGCGTTTGTTTTGCTGGTTGAGCTCCGCCGGAATCAGCTCGTACATATTTTTGATCAGCAGCGCGTCATCGGGGCGATATTTTGAAATGTCCCATTTGTTCAACGCGACGATATTTTCCTGAATGCGGCGCACCGCCTGCAAGTCGTTTGCTTCTGTGAACGAGGCGACAGCAGCGGGCATGCCGCCGACGATCAGGTATTCGTGGAACAGGGAAAGCATCGCGTCGTGCACATAGTCCGGCAGTTCCGTGCGGCTGCGAAAAGAATCCTTGACGATCTCCCCCGCTCCACCGGAGAAGCCCCTCGCTGCGGCGTACTCCTGAAAACTCAACGGAAACATCTCCACGACGTCAAGATAGCCAACCGGAACGGATTTGACGTCCCGCAGCTCTACGCCGAGCAGGGAACCGGAGAGGATGAAGTCGACATCGTTTTGCTCCACCAAGAATTTGACCGCCGTCACGATCTCCTTGTGCTCCTGCACCTCGTCGATGAAAAACAGCGTTTCGCCGGGGACGATTTGATCCTCCGAAAAAATCGTAAGCCTTGCGAAAAGCTCCTTTGCGTTTTTCGCCGCCTGCAGGGCGTCCTTTGCAAGCGCATTCTCCAGCAAGTTGATTTCGATAAAATGCTTGTAGTGCGCCTTCGCAAATTCGCGGATCAAATACGTCTTGCCGACCTGCCTGGCACCCGTAACAAGCAAGCCTTGCTGTGTTTTGTTCGATTTCCAGTTCTCAAACCGGCTGATTGCCGTGCGTTTCAACATATTTCGGGGTTCTCCTAATGGCATCATCGCTGTTTTCAACCCGAATTATAGCATATTATTTACACTTTTCCAACTGAAAATTCCAGATTTTTTTACACTTTTTCAACTACTGAATCTTCACCGATATTGCCTACACGTACGGCAGGATGATCGTCACGTACAGCCCCGTCAGAATCGCGCTCGTGATGACGCCGCAGACGCTGGCGCCCATCGCGTATTGCAGGATGATGACGCGCTTGTTGGCCTCGTGCACCGCGTGCTGCGCGATCTTCGCGGTCGACGGGATGCAGGACACGCCCGCGACACCGATGGCGGGATTGAAGTTCTTCCGGTTGATGCCGTAGACGATGTAGCCGCCGATGATGCCGCCGACCGCCGCGAGCCCCAGCGCGATGAAGCCGAGGATGAGCAGCTTGAGCACCTGCGGGTCGCCGAGCAGCGTCTGCGCGTCGCAGAGGATGCCGAGCAGCAATCCGAGGAAAAACGTCGACGCGTACAGGAACACGTTCTCGAGCAGCTCCGCGTATTTCGGAATCGCGACTTCCTTGATTGCGTTGCCGAGGAAAAACGACAGGAACAGCGGCGCCGCCACCGGGAAGAGCAGGCAGAGGACCGTGCACGCGATGATGTCGAAGATGATCTTCGCCTTCGGGCTGATCACACCCGAATCGATCTTGCGCAGTTCGACGGCCTTCGCGCGCAGCTCCTTCGGCACGAGCGCCTTCACGAGCAGCGGATAGAAGCCGTAGCAAATCGACAGGTACAAATACGCGACGATCGTGATCGGCACGAAGAGCGACTTGTCGAGGATGAGCGAGGTGAACAGCACCATCGGCCCGTCCGCCGTGCCGATGATCGCCGCCGACGCCGCGCCGCCCGGGTCGAAGCCCATCGCAATCGCGATCGGGAACGTCAGAATCGTGCCGAGCTCCGCGAACATCGCGATGAGCATGCTCGTGAACGGGTATTTCAGCACGGGACTGACGTCCGAGATGACGCCGATGCCCATGAACACGAGGCAGGCGATGAGGCCGTTGGAAAACGTCAGCGTATAAATCGGCTGCAAAAAGTCGATCTGCATGACGTCCATCAGCTCCTCGGTCGCCGCGAGCGGGTGGATCATGATGTTGGAAAGGCCGATGATTTCCTGGAAGTCCCGCACGAGCATGCCCGCGTTGATTGCGCACATGCCGAAGCCCATCGGCACCATGATGAGCGGCTCGAGCGTCCGCTTGAAGCCGAGCCACACGAGGACCACGCCGAGGATGATGAGGACGATGCGCCCGGTCGCGATGCCGGGTTCGATTTCAAAGAGGGAGCCCAATCCCTGAAACAGCTGCGAAAAATTCATTTGTCCTTCGCCTCCGTTTTTCCGATCACATGGTTGATGAGTTTGATCAGCGCGGCCATGCCGAGCGCGATCGCAAACCCGAGGACGTAAATCTGCCCCGAAGTCAAAAATGCCTGTCCGATGCTCATGGCGCCCCCTATTTCAACTCGCCGCGGATCGCAATCGTGAAAACGACCGCGCACACCGCGATGATGACGACTACCGCAACAATTCCCCCGACTCCCGAAAACATACCCGACGCCTCCTTCCCGCGCACGCAAACACGGCTTTTACTCTATCACAAAAACCGAACGGGTTCAACGAAATATGCGTTAAGAAATCTTTGCCCCAAAGGTAAAGAAATCGTTGCCGCCAATCGCGGGCGGGGCAAGCCCCGCCCCTACAGGGCCGCGTCCGCCGCAATCAACGCGTTCAGCAGCACGTTCGCGCCCTCGTGGCACTGCTCGGGCGAGCTGTACTCCACGACCGTATGCGACAGCCCGTCCTTGCTCGGAATGAAGATCATGACCGCGGGCAGCATCTCGCTGACATACTGCGCGTCATGACCGGCGCCCGAATACATCTTCTTATAGGAATAACCGAGCGCTTTTGTCGCCTCTTCGACAAAGCCGAGAAGCTGCGCGTCAAACTCGATCGTCTTGCGGCCCCAATGCTCCTCGTAGGAGAGCTTGCAGCCGTAGACGTCCTTCGGCAGTTCCTCGATCACCTTCACCACCTGCGCAAGCACGGCCATGTCCCGGTGCCTCGCGTCGAGCGAAAACTTCACATAGTTCGGCACGACCGTGTGGATGTTGGGTTTCACATGGATCTCGCCCGTCGTGAAGACGAGGTCGGGCGCGATCGCGCCGAGCTTGTCCCAGAGATCCAGGATCGTCTTCGACGCGGCGCGCAGCGCGTCCTTGCGATAATGCTGCGGCGTCGTGCCCGCGTGGGACGAAACGCCTTCGAGGATGATGTCGTAGTTGACCATGCCGACGACGCCTTCGACGACGCCGATCTGCAGCCCCTCTTCTTCGAGGACGGGCCCCTGCTCGATGTGCGGCTCGAAATAGGCGCAGTAATCCTGCGGGTTCAGGCGGTTTTTCCCGTCGCCGATCCAGCCGCTCGCTTCGAGCGCTTCGCCGAAGGTGACGGTGCCGCCCGTCTCGACAACCGCGAACATTTTCTCCTTTGTCCATTTGCCCATCACGATGCCCGAGGACATCATCGCGGGCTCGAAGCGCGCGCCCTCTTCGTTTGTCCAAACCATGACGGTCAGCGGATGGCGGAGCTTGATGCCGTCCGTGATGATCGTCTCGGCCGCTTCGAGGCTCGACAGCACGCCGTAGACGCCGTCGTAGTTGCCGCCGCTGCGGACGGAGTCGAGATGCGAGCCCATCACGAAGCGCGGCAGGTCTTCCGTGCCCGGCCACGTCGCGTAGATGTTGCCGATGTCGTCGGACGTCACCGTCATGCCGAGCGCCTCGCAGCGGCGCTTCAGCTCCGCGCGCGCCGCAAGGGCGGGCTCGGACAGAGACAGGCGCGTGATGCCGCCGTTCCCGAGGTCGCCGAATTTGCTGAAGGCGGCGATTTTTTCGGCCATGCGGTCTTTGCTGGTTTGGTAGGTTGACATGTCGTTGCTCCTTTCGCGGATGGACGGGCGGGGCAAGCCCCGCCCCTACATTTTAGGTTGCGGCAAGGCGGCGGGCGACGTGGATGCCGCTTGCGCTGGCCTGTGACAGGCTGTGCGTCACGCCGGACGCGTCGCCGATCGCGTAGAGGCCGGGAACCTTCGTCTCGAGGTTCCCGTCGACCTCGACTTCCGAATTGTAAAACTTCACCTCGACGCCGTAGAGCAACGTGTCCTCGTTGCTCGTCCCCGGCGCGATCTTGTCGAGCGCGTAGACCATCTCGATGATGCCGTCGAGCTGGCGCTTCGGGATGACGAGCGACAGGTCGCCCGGCGTCGCCTTCAGCGTCGGCACCGTGAAGCTCTTCTCCATGCGCTTCATGCTGCTGCGCCGCCCCTTCACGAGGTCGCCGAACCGCTGCATGAGCACGCCGCCGCCGAGCATGTTCGACAGCCGCGCGATGGACTCGCCGTATTCGTTGCTGCCCTGGAACGGCTCCGTGAGCTTGTTTGTCACGAGCAGCGCGAAATTCGTGTTGTGCGTCCACAGCGACGGGTCGGCGTAGCTGTGGCCGTTGACCGTGACGATGCCGTTTGTGTTTTCCGCGACGACCTCGCCGTACGGGTTCATACAGAACGTGCGCACGAGGTCGTTGTATTTGTCCGTCTTGTAGACGATCTTGCTCTCGTAGACCTCGCTCGTGATGTGCTCCCAAATCTCGGCCGGCAGCTCGACGCGCACGCCGATGTCGACGCGGTTGCTCTTGAGCGTGACCCCGAAATGCCCCATGAGCTCGCTCATCCGCACGGAGCCCGAACGCCCCATCGCGAGGATCAAATCGTGGCAGAGATACTCTTCGCCCGCACCGGTCCGCACGCGAAAACGCTCCTGCGCGGCCGCACCGCCGACCAGCGCCTCCGCGCTCACGACGTCGGCCCCGAAGACCAGGTCGATGCGCTTGTTATTGGAAATAATATAATCGTAGATGTTTGCGAGGATTTTCACATTGCGGTCCGTGCCGAGGTGCCGCACTTTGGCGTCCAGCAGGTGCAGGTTGTTTTGCAGGGCGAGCGTCTTGAGGGATTTGCCGGCCGTGCTGTACAGCTTTGCGTCGCCGCCGCCCATCGAGACGAGCACGGCGTCGACGTATTCCATGAGGGCCATCGCCTCGCGCGCGCCGAGGTAGCGGTGCAGGTCGCCGCCGAACTCGGTCGTGATGTTGTATTTGCCGTCGGAAAGCGAGCCCGCGCCGCCGTAGCCGTTCATGATCGCGCACGGCTCGCAGTGGACGCAGGTCGGCGTCTTGCCCTCGGTGATCGGGCAGCGCCGCTCCGCGAGCGGGCGGCCCTTTTCGAGCACGAGCACGCGCGCCTGCGCGCCGAGCCGCGTCAACTCATAGGAAGCGAAAACGCCGCCGGCGCCCGCGCCGACGATGATGATGTCATAGGTCTGTGCCATTGGCTTCTGAGGAGATCAGTCCTCGTCCTCCTCGAAATCGTCTTCGACGTCTTCCATCAGGGCGTCGAACTCCGCGACGACCTTCTCGAACTCGGCCTCGTCCTCGATGTCGACGAGCTCGAACTCGTCGCCCTCCAGCTCGTTGTAGCCGTAGATGTAGACGTCGTCCGAACCGTCTTCCGGAATCAAAGCGATGTATTCCTTGCCGTCGACCTCGAAGACGCCCAGCGCCTCGGCCTCGACCTCCGCGCCGTCCTCGAACTCGAGCGTGATGACCATCACCTCTTCCTCATCGTCTTCAAGGATCTCGTCTTTTGTCTTGTTTGCGCTCATTTTTTCAGTCTCCCGCGGCCCCGCCGCTCCATTGCGAATGCGCCGCTGCCCGGCGCGCATAGAGTATTGTACCACGAAAAATTTTTCTTGACATTCGTAAAGTGGAGTAATATAATCAAGATTGCAAATAACGCGGAGACGCGATAGAATATAAAATTACAGTCACGGTGTTATTATTGAAAAAATCAGGAGGCGAAAAAAAATGGCTAAGTATGTATGCAATGTGTGCGGTTATCTGTTTGAAGGCGACGCGGCGCCGGACGTGTGCCCGCAGTGCGGGGCGCCGAAGGAGAAGTTTTCGTATCAGGACAGCGCGGCGCGGCTGACGTTTGCGGACGAGCACAAGATCGGCATCGCGCAGGGGCTCGACGCGGAAGTCGTCGAGGGCCTGAAGATGAACTTCACGGGCGAGTGCACGGAAGTCGGGATGTACATCGCGATGGCGCGGCAGGCGGACCGCGAGGGGTATCCCGAGGTGGCGGACGCGTTCATGCGTTACGCGTACCAGGAAGCCGACCACGCGTCGCGGTTTGCGGAGCTGCTCGGCGAGGTCGTGACGGACTCGACGAAGAAAAACCTCGAACTGCGCAAGATCGCGGAGCACGGGGCGACGCAGGGCAAGCTCGACATCGCGAAGAAAGCGAAGGAGCTCGGCTACGACGCAATCCATGACACGGTGCATGAGATGGCGAAGGACGAGGCGCGGCACGGCAAAGGGTTTGAAGGACTGCTGGCAAGGTATTTCGGGGCGTGATATACTCCCTGTATGCTTGCGAAACGAATCATACCCTGCCTTGACGTACACGCGGGGCGCGTCGTCAAAGGCGTCAATTTCGTAAATATCCAGGACGTGGGCGATCCCGTCGAGTGCGCTGCCGAATACTACCGGCAGGGCGCCGACGAGATCGTTTTTTTGGACATCACGGCGACGTTCGAGGAGCGGGCGACGATGGCGGACGTCGTGCGGCGGACGGCGCGCGAGGTGTTCGTGCCGCTGACGGTCGGCGGCGGCATCCGCACCACAGACGACTTCCGCGCGATGTTGCGCGCGGGGGCGGACAAGGTCGCGGTCAATTCGGCGGCCGTGAAAAATCCTTCAATAATAGAAGACGCCCGTCGCATTTTCGGCAGCCAGTGCGTCGTGCTCGCCATTGACGCGAAGCGTGTCGAGGGCGGGGCGGCTTTGCCGTCCGGCTACGAAGTCTACGTCGCGGGCGGGCGGACGCCGACGGGCGTCGATCTCGTGGAATGGGCACGGCGCGGGGAAGCGCTCGGCGCGGGGGAAATCCTTTTGACGTCGATGGACACGGACGGCACGAAGGCCGGCTTCGACCACGCGATGCTGCGCGCCGTGTGCGCGGGGGCCGGCATCCCCGTCATTGCCTCGGGCGGCGGGGGCACGCTCGCGTCGTTCGCGGAAGTCTTCGAGCAGACGCCCGCCGACGCCGCGCTTGCCGCGTCCATTTTCCATTATGGGGAATACACCGTCGGCGACGTCAAAGACGAGCTCCGCAACCGCGGGATACCCGTGCGGTAGGGATCAGTCGTAATCCGCCGCGTCGTAGTCCCCGTGCCGGATTGCAAACGCGCGCTCGACCGTCGCCTTGCCGCCGTCCGCGCCCGTGACCACGTAACGAATCACATAGTCGCCTTCCTCCAAGGACTCCGGATTCAGCCACAGCTCGCGGCCCTCGCCCGTGCGGAACACCTCGCCGTCCTTCAACATCGTCCACTCGCGCGCGGTCGCGCCTTCCGTGTGGATCACAAGCTGCTCGTCCTTCGGATTCAAATGCCCGCAGGCGCACTCGCCGCCTTCAAAGACGATCTCCGCGGCGATCTGCTCGACCGCGGCGACGGCCCCCGGGGCTTCCGCCACCGGGGACGCCGCGCCATCTCCTCCCGACAGAACCAGCGCTGTCACGACGCCGGCAGCGGCCACCGCCGCTGCCGCGCCCACGATTTGCCCATGTTGCGTATTTGCCGCGCCCGACGCACCCGCGCCGCCCGACGAAGCGCCTGTCGCGCCGCCCGCGGCTCCGGTCGTCGCGCCAGCTCCGGCCGCTCCGGCTCCGGCCCCCACCGCCGCCGCCGCGCTGCCGGCCGCCGCCACGCCCGCCATCGCGTGCGCGTGAAACGCCGTCAAATCGATGCCCGCGAGCTTGCTGTGCGCATCCATCGCGATCGCCATCGCCAAAGCCGGCTCCAGCTCCCGTACGATCTTTCTCTTTGCTTTCAAAATATTCGTTGACACCGTGCTCGTCGTGCTCCCAATGGCTTTCGCGATTTCGCGGTACGAAAGCCCGTCATAGTAATGCAAGACCAACGCCTCGCGCTGTTTCTCAGGCAGAGTGCCGATGATCCGCAGGATCTGGGCGCTGCGCTCGCGGTCCTCCGCCGAAAGCGACGGATCCTCTTCACGCCTGTCGGACGCCAGCGAATCGGCGTAGTCGTCGATGTCGCCCGCATCCTGCCCGCCCCTCCGGGCGCTCAGATCGCGGATATGCTTGAGACAAACAAATTTGACCAACCGGTACATCCATGAGCGAAACGCCTCCGGCTTCCGCAGCGTGTGGATGCTTTCATACATCGCGATCACGGCTTCCTGCGCCGCGTCCTCCGCTTCGTCCGGATGACGGATATACCGCCGTGCCTGGTACAAGATCGTCTTCGAATACTCGCGGACCAGCGCCTCAAACGCGTCCGCGTCCCCCCGGATGGCTCTCGAAACCATGAGCAGTCTTGCCTGGTTGTCTCCTCCGCCTATCAAATAAGTACCCTCTCCTTGCGCTTTTACTGCCTCAATAACGAAAAAATATTACGATTGTTGCGATTGCGCATGCGCCTGCTTGAGATTCCCCTGTTTCTCCATGCGCGCGCGCAACACGCCTTCCACCTCGTCCGCGCCGACGCCGAGTTCGGCCATCATCACCTCAAGGTGATAGAGCAGGTCGCCGATCTCGCCGAGCAGCTCCGCGCGGCGCTCGCCCGCGTCCGCCGCGTCCGCCGCCTTCAGGTTTTTCGCGGCGATGATCGTCTCCGCGGACTCCTCGCCGACTTTTTTCAGAATCTTGTCGAGGCCCTTCTCAAAGAGGTAGGCCGTATAGGAGCCTTCTTCCTTCTCCGCGCGGCGCGCCGCAATCTTGCTTTGCAAGTCTGTCAGGATGTCAGCCATTGTGCGTTTCCTTTCTGAGCCGGAACCAGTCGACGACGCGCTTCAGCACGGCGGTCTGGTTCTCGAGTTCTTTGCTCGTCGCGGCGAACTCGACCGACGCGGACGACGAGCTGCCCGTCGCGGCCGAAATATGTTCGATGTCGCGGCTGACGCCGGCGACGTCCCCGGCCTGGCGGCCCGCGATGTCGGCGATGCCGTTCGTGATTTCGCTGACGGTCTTCGCATTCTTCAAAATCTGCGCGAGCGTCTCCGCCGTGTCGTCCGCGGACGCCGCCGCCGCGTGAATCGTCGCGAGCACTTCCTCGACGAGCCGTCCCGCGTCGCCCGCAGCCTCGGACGAACGGCTCGCGAGGTTCCGCACCTCGTCGGCCACGACCGAAAACCCGCGGCCGGCCGCGCCCGCGCGCGCCGCCTCGACGGCCGCGTTGAGCGCGAGGATGTTCGTCTGGAACGCGATGCCGCCCAGCGCCTTGCTGATCGCGCCGATCGACTCGGCCGCGGCACCGATGCCCTTCATCGAGTCGAGCAGCGCTTCCATCTTCTTGGCGCCGTCCGCCGAGACTCCGCTCGCCTGCTGCGCGAGCGCGTTGGCGTCCACCATTTTGGCGGCCGTGTCCGCGAGACCCGCGTTGATGCTGCCCATGCCGCCCGACAGATGTTCGAGGCTCGCCGCCGCCGAAACGCTGCCGTCCGCGAGCGCCTGTGCGCTGCTGCTGATCTGCAGCGCCTCCGAACGGATCGCTTCCGTCGAGCGCGTGATCTCGCGCAACGCGGCGTTGAGATTTGTCACGATGCGGTCGAGCGAGCGCTCGATGCCGACGAAATCGCCGAGATATTCCGTCCCGCTCTTCACGTCGAGGTTGCCTTCCGCGATGTTGCCGAGAACGTAGTCGATGTCCGTGACGTAGCGATTGAGGTACGCGATCGTGTTTTCGAGGCTGTCGTGCAGCTCGCGGTATTCCTCCGTCAGCGTCGTCACCCCGACGTTCGTGTGCAGGTCGCCCTCCGCGAGCAACCGCAGGCGGCCGGACATCAGGGCGAGCGGTCGGGACAACACGCGCGAAATCCACAGCGCGATGATGAGCCCGACGACGAGCATGACGCCGAGCGCGATGAGGGACGAACGCAGCTGCGCGTAAAACTCTTCGAAGACCTCGGCCTTCGGCACGACGGCCGCCGCCGACCAGCCCTCCGGCCCTTCGACAGGCATGTAAGAAACCATGTAGGGGGTGCTGTTCGCGGAGATCTCGGCCGTCGCCGTCCCGCCTTCCGCCATGCCCGGCGCAAGCCCCGCGAGCGCGCGGAAGAGCGCCCTGTCCGCGTCCGACAGGCCCGCGATCGCGCGGGCGAGGGATTCCGTCTGCGCCGCCTCCGGCGTGCTGATCGTCGCCAGCGCATCAAACGTCGTCATGGCTTCGACCACCGCCGCGTCGGGATAGGAAACCACGATGCCGTCGCGATCCGTGATGAAGACATAGCCCGTCTTCTCGACGCGGATGTCGTCGATCGCGTCGTTGAACACCTCGTACGGCACGACGCCGAACATGATGCCGCCGCCGTCCTCGAACCGTGCGCCGACGAAGAGGTGGACGCCGCCGTGCAGCCGGTCCGCGAGCGGGCTTGAGATATACGGCGTGCCCTCCATCGCCTTTTGGAAGTAGACGCGGTCGGAAATGTTGACCGTGCCGTTTGAATTGTACGTGACGCCGTCCGGCGCCGCCATCGAGAACTCGTCGAAATCGGACAGCTCCGCCGCGTTTTCGAGGATCGCGCTGCGCTGCGCGACCGTCAGCTCCTCATTGCGAATGTCCGCGTTCGTGCTCTCGATGAGCAGTTCTTTTTTCAGGCTGTTCACGCGGTTCGCCGTGATCGTCGCCGCGATGCGCGCCTTGTACTCCAGCGACTCGCCCGCCGTCTCGCGCGCGTTCCCGTACGTCACCATGATGCCGCCGAACCCCGCGACCGCGACCGTCACGATGATCAGCCCGAACGCGACCACAAGGATCAGCGTCCGCAATTTCATCTTCGCGGCGTCATTCTTCTTCATTTTTCCCGATCGGCTCCGCGAAAAAACACGTCCGCGCCCCCGTGTGGCACGCCGGCCCCGTCTGCTCGACCTTCACGAGCAGCGTGTCGTCGTCGCAGTCGCCCGTGACGCTCACGACCTTCTGCACATGCCCCGACTCCTCGCCCTTCTGCCAAAGCCGCCCGCGCGACCGGCTCCAAAACCACGTATAGCCGGTTTCCAGCGTCTTCGCAAGCGACTCCTCGTTCATATACGCCAACATCAGCACCTCCCCCGTCCGCGCCTCTTGCACGATGGCCGGAACGAGCGGCTGCTTCACGAAAAATTTTTTCAATTCACCATTTCCCATTGCGAATAGTATACACCATTCGCAATGCAAGCAACACCGCG
>JAISTF010000095.1 GCA_031272745.1 Eubacteriales Family XIII. Incertae Sedis bacterium | reverse complement strand
GTCAAGAAAACCGCCATCGCCTATGCGTGCGCCGCCGCGCTGTGCGTCGTCATCACCAATGTGTACGCGCTCTTCGGGCACGGCGTCCGCTCCGTTTCGATGGACACGATGTTTGCGTATCCGCTGGCCGGCGGGGCCGCCTTCCTCGTCCTGTGCCTGTGCCTGAAAAAACGGGAAACGGACCGCGGCTTTCGGTTCGGCTTCAACGCGTACAGTTCCGGCATCGCGACGTTGACCTGCGGAGCGCTCCTCACCGGCATCGTAGAAATCGCCGGCACCGGATCGGATTTGATTCGGTTTTTCTTCATCGCCGGCTACGGTCTTTGCGGTTTGGGGGTGGCGGCGGTGCTCATTTCAGCCGGATCTTCTCGTTCTTCTCGATCTGGAGCACGCGCCCGTCCTGGATGACCACGGTCACGGAGCCGAAGCGGATTTCGTTGATATAGGCAATCAGGCGGTCCAAGTCCGCCTCCGAAATGCCTCTCGGCGTATGTGCGGCCCCGTGGCCGTTCGTGCTCGCCATCTCGCTTTCGCTCCCTGTTTGTATATAATACATATATGTATAATATGTTTATTATAACAAAAACTTCGCTCTTGTCAAGCGCCTGTTTGCGGAAGATTGTGGTTTCCTATATCACGACCGCGACAGGAAGGTCTCGAATTTCTTCACGACCGCGAGAATGAGGCGGGCGAAGGTGGCGATGAGGACGAGGGCGATGGCGATGCTGCCGGCGACGAGCAGCGCCTGCGTGCCGGTCGAGACCGCCTCCGTGTAGTCGCTGACGAGCATGCTCCGCATGGTCTCGTAGAGCAGGGCGCCGGGCACGAAGGGGATGATGCCGGGGATGATGAAGATGGTCGTTGCGTCCTTGCCGGCGCGCGAACAAATTTCCGAGAGGATGGCGATGACGCAGGTCCCGAAAAAACAGGCGCTGACCATGCCGTAACCGTTATAGAGCAATTCAAAGACAAACATGCCGACGGCGCCGATGGCGGAGATGGACGCAAGGTGCTTCCGCGGCGCGTTGAAGATGAAGACGAAGCCGAGGGTCGAGAAGAAACCGAAGAGCAGGAACCACGGCGTCGCGAACTCCACGGTGCGTTCGCCGCTGATGTGCCCGCCGCCGAGCAGCCAGAGCTGGATGCCGAAGCCGACGCCGGTGGCGATGGCGACGGCGGCGATGCCGGCTTCCGCGAAGCGGGCGAGGCCGGAGAGCATGTCGCCGGAGAGGAAGTCGCGCGCGGCGTTCGTGATGGCGACGCCGGGCATGAAGATCGTGGTCGCGGCGATGATGACGGGGGAGATGCTGTCGCCCGCGCCGAGCGCCGCCGCCGCGAGCACAAGGCCGGCCGCGGCCATGCAGCTGATGAGGATGCGGATGAAGTCGGGGAAGGCGAGCCGCCCGATGCCGTCCGAGACGAGGAAGGCGACGCCGGAGATGCCGCCCGCGATGAACATATCTGAAAAACTGCCCTGAAACATCGGGCAGTAAAACGCGCCCACGAGGATCGCGCCGATGAGCCGCGCGAGAAACGAGTAGCCGGTCCTCGCGCGAATCTCGCGCAGCTGCTCCATGCCATCCTCGACGGAGAGGCTCGTCGTCGTGAAGACGCGCGAAAACTCGTTGACGCGCGAAATCTTGTCGAGGTCGATGGCGCTCCCTTTGATGCGTTTGATGAAGGTGTGCATGGCGGCGTCCTCGCCGCGGCTGTCGAGCGACAGGAAGATGCCGGTCGTCGTCGCGAAGCATTCGACGTAGTCGATCTTGCACGCCTTGCAGATGCGCTGGACGGTGTCCTCGACGCGGTAGATCTCCGCGCCGCTCTTCATCATGATCTCCCCCGCGAACAGCGCAAGGATCAGCACCTTTTTTTGGACGATATTGATCATGGGACTATCATACACCAAAATGAGAAAGCGGTGAATATGCTCACCGCTTTCTCTCGTCGCTCTTGTTTTTTCTATAACTTAAATTCCGCCTTCACGGCAGCCAACGCTTCGTCAAGCGCGGTGATGACGGCTTCGCGGCTTTCGTCGGACAGCACGGCCGGCGGTTCGATGCGCACGGTCTTGGCGTTGACGAGCGTGCCCGCGGTCATGATATGGCGCGCGAAGAGCTCCTTCGTGACGGCGTAGCCGACCTCGGCCTCCGGAAATTCCATGCAGATGAGCAGGCCCGCGCCGCGGTAGGCCGTGAGCACCGTCGGATATTTCTTTTGCAATTCCGCAAGGCGGGCCATGAAGGCCTCGCCGCGTTTCTTGCACAGGCCGGGGATGTCGTTTTCGAGCATGAACTTCATCGTCGCGATTGCGGCCGAGCACGCGAGCGGGTTGCCGCCGAACGTCGGGCTGCCGAGGATCCACGGGTTGTCGACGAGCTTTTCGACCCAGGTCCACGGACGCGCGATGATGCCCGTGATGGGCATGATGCCGCCGCCGTAGGCTTTGCCGAACGTCATGATGTCGGGGCAGACGCCCTCGTGCTCGCAGCGCCACAGCGTGCCGGTGCGCCCCATGCCCGTCTGGATCTCGTCGAAGATGAGCGCGACTTTGTACTTGTCGCAAATCTCGCGCAGCCGTTTCAAATAACCGTCCGGCGGGATCACGACGCCGGCCTCGCCCTGGATGGGCTCGACGATGACGCCCGCAACCTTCTCACCGACCGTGACAAGGTTTTTGATCGCCGTCTCCGTCGCGTCCGCATTGCCGAACTCGACGTGCTGAACCTGTTGGATCATCGGGATGTAGTCCTCGCGGTACGCCCCCTTGCCGCCCATCGAGATCGCGCCCATCGACTTGCCGTGGAACGCGCCGATCGTCGAGATGTACCAGCGTCCGCCCGTCGCGAGGCGCGCGAGCTTCAGCGCCATCTCGACGGCCTCCGCGCCGCCGTTCGTGAAGAAGCAATACTGCAGATCGCCGGGCGTGGCGAGCGCCGTGATCTTCGCGAGGTAGCCGCGCAGCGGATCGATGAGCTCCTGCGAATGCAGCGCGTAACGGTTGAGCTGCGCCTGCACCGTCTTGAGAATTTCCGGGTTTCTGTGCCCGCACGTGTAGATGCCGAAGCCGCCGAGGCAGTCGATGAACTGCGTCCCGTTCAGGTCTTCGAAGTGGTCGACCGAGTCGGTCCACTCGATGAAAGCCGCGTCCGTCGAAACGGATTTGCGGTACTCCAGCCACCCGGGGTTCACGTTCTCGTTGAAGTTTTCGATCGACTCGTCGTGGATCTGCTTCTTCTCCGCCTCCGTGAGCTCCTCCTTCTCAATCCAGGCGACCACCTTCTTTGCTTCTTCGAGTGCTTTTTTCTTGTCGGTCATTGTCATTAGGTAACACCTCCCATTCGGTTCCTTTCCGACAGAGTTTCTACCTACATTATACTCTTCTTTTATGAATAATGAAATAGCGCCCTGATACTTTCGCTCAGCGCAGCTTGATGTGCACCTCGCGGAGCTGTTGCTCCGTGACCTCGGACGGCGCGTCGAGCATGAGGTTTTGCGCGTTTGCGTTCAGCGGGAAGGCGATGGTCTCGCGGATGTTTTCCTCGCCCGCGAGCAGCATGACCATGCGGTCGACGCCCGGCGCCATACCCGCGTGCGGCGGCGCGCCGTAGGAGAACGCGCTGTACAGCGCGCCGAATTTTTCCTCGACGTCCTTTTCGGAATAACCGGCGATCTCAAATGCCTTGACCATCACATCCGGTCGGTGGTTGCGCACGGCGCCCGAAGACAGCTCCACGCCGTTGCAGACGACGTCGTACTGCCACGCGAGGATGTCGAGCGGGTCCTTTGTCTGTAGCGCGTCCATCTCGCCCTGCGGCATCGAGAACGGGTTGTGCGTGAAGTCGATCTTGCCCTGCTCTTCATTGTATTCGTACATCGGGAAATCCGTGATGAAGCAAAATTCAAAACGGTTTTCGTCCATCATGCCGAGCCGCCTCGCGGCCTCCGTGCGAATCTGCCCCGCGTACTTCGGTGCGGCGTCCGGCTCGTCGGCGATGAAGTACAGCACGTCGCCGGCCGCGAGGGGCTGCCCTTCGGCCTGCGCGATGTCCTTCAGCGCCTGCTTCTTTTCGTCCGAGAGGAATTTGTCGATGGGGCCTTTGTACGTGCCGTCGTCCTGTACGGTGACGTACCCGAGCCCTTTCATGCCGACCTCTTCCACGGCATACTTCTCCATGTCGCGGAAAAAGCTGCGCGGCTGCGCGGCCGCGCCCGGCACGCGGATCGCCCGCACGGTCTTGCCGCGAAACGGCGCAAAATCCGTGTCAAGGAAATAGGTTGACAGGTCGAAAATCATGAGCGGGTTGCGCAGGTCGGGCTTGTCCGTACCGTACCGCAGCATGGCCTCCGCAAACGGGATGCGGCGGAAAGGCGGCGGCGAGATTTCCTTTTTTGAAAACCGCGCGAACGTCTCCGCCAGTACGCGCTCGCACACGGAGAATACGTCCTCCTGCGTCGCATAGGCCATCTCGAAATCCAATTGATAGAACTCGCCCGGCGAGCGGTCGGCCCGCGCGTCCTCGTCGCGGAA
>JAISTF010000026.1 GCA_031272745.1 Eubacteriales Family XIII. Incertae Sedis bacterium | reverse complement strand
GTCATTCTCGGGCTTGTCCCGAGAATCCAGCGAGTTGGGATCTCGCCATCTACACCGGCTACACCTTCGAGGAAATTTTAGCGCTACCGGAGGATGGCGGGCGGCAGGATGCCGCCCCTACATTGCCGTGCCGTTCTGCCGTTTTTGCGCTTTTGGGGCTGGCCTCGACGCTCATCGACGGCCGTTTCGTGCTCGCGGAGAAAACCCTCACGCTCCCGTTCCGCGGCTCGCGCAACCAACGCATCCTCGACCTGCCCGCTTCGCTCGCGGCCGCCGCCCCCATCCTCCAATCCGACCCGCGCTGGCACGCCTCTGCTCAAAAATGACGGAAATCTGCAATTCCATCAGCGAAAATGCCGCTTTTGACCGCTATTTGACCATTATTTGCTCAAAAAACGCGGAAATCTGCACCTTTTTCCCATATGCTTCCAGGGCAACTGCGGATTTCCGAATTATTTGAGCAGTGCCCCCCGCGCCGCGCTCGCCGCACCCCCCGCTCCGCGCCGCGCTTGAAACTTCCAAACATAATTTCAATGTATTATGTCAAGGAATGTTCGCGGTTGCGCAAACATATTTCAATAGGATTACAATGGCGAAAATTGAACACGCAAGGGGTTTATCCACAGGTTTTTTTTGATTGTATACGATTTTATCCATAGGAGCCTATGGACAACTACCCCCGCAGCGCACGTTGAAATTTCAACGAAACCACGAAGCTGTCCCGATTTCAAAAGAACGCTTATCCACAGGTTTTCAGCCGTTATCGTGAACGGAGAAATCTGGTTATTTTCGGGCTATTTCCGCTTGGAAATCGGCACGTACGCCTGCCGCGACGAGACGCTCAGGTACGCGGGCCGGATGATTTTGCCCGCGTTGATGAGCTCCTCGATGCGGTGGGCGCTCCAGCCCGAGATGCGCGCGATCGCAAACAGCGGCGTGAACAGTTCCTTCGGCAGGTCGAGCATCGAATACACAAACCCGCTGTAAAAGTCGACGTTGGCGGAGACGCCTTTGTAGATCTGCCGCACCTCGCCGATGACCTTCGGCGCGAGTTGCGCGACGCTTTCGTACAGCCGGTACTCCGCCTCGCGCTTCTTCTCGGCCGACAGCTTTTTCACGAATCCGCGGAAGATGTCCGCGCGCGGGTCGGACAGCGAGTATACCGCGTGCCCCATCCCGTAGATGAGCCCCTGTCGGTCGAAGACCTGCTTGTTCAAAATCGCCTTCAAATAGGAAGCGATTTCTTCCTCGTCGTCCCAGTTGTCGACGTTCTCCTTGATGTTTTCGAACATTTCGAAGACCTTGATGTTCGCGCCGCCGTGCTTCGGCCCCTTGAGAGATGCGAGCGACGCGGCCACGCTGCTGTACGTGTCCGTGCCGGACGACGTGACGACGTGCGTCGTGAACGTCGAGTTGTTGCCGCCGCCGTGCTCCGCGTGCAGCACGAGCGCGATGTCGAGGATGCGCGCCTCGAGCTCCGTGTAGCGCCCGCCGCGCCTGAGCATGCGCAGGATGTTCTCGGCCGTCGAGAGCCCCTCCTTCGGCTTGTTGATGAACAGGTCGTCGTTCTCGAAATAATGCCGGTACGCCTGGTATCCGTACACCGCGAGCATCGGGAAGACCGCGATGAGCAGCAGGCTCTGGCGCAGCACGTTCGGGATGTCCGTGTCGTTGGCGCGCGGGTCGTAGGCGTGCAGCGTCAGCACGCTCCGCGCGAGCGTGTTCATCATGTCGAGGCTCGGCGCCTTCAATATGATGTCGCGCACAAACGAGGTCGGCAGCGTGCGGTACCCCGCGAGCAGCGCCTGAAAATCGCGCAGCTCCTTCGCCGTCGGCAGCTTTCCGAACAACAACAAATACGTTGTTTCCTCAAAGCCGAAGCGCTTCTCTTTGATGAACCCGCCCACGAGGTCATTGATTTCGACGCCGCGGAAGAAGAGCTCGCCGTTCATCGGCACCTTCTCGCCCTTCGGCCCCTTCTTGAACGCGTTGATTTCGGAGATGTCCGTGAGGCCGGTCAGCACGCCGTTGCCGTTCACGTCGCGCAGCCCGCGGTTGACCTGATACTTTGTGTAGAGGTCCGGGTCGATGGCGCCGTGCCCGACGCAGATGTCGGCCAGATGCTCGATCTCTTCCGTGGTCTCGCTGTATTTCGCGTCGATTTTGTCGAAACTGTTTTCGTACATCTTTACGTCCTCCAAACAACTATTGTATCACAACAAACTCTCGATTTCGCGCAGCGTCAATTTGCGCCAATGCCCCGGCAGCAGACGTCCGAGCCGCACCGCGCCGACCGCCGTGCGTTCGAGGTCCACGACCTTGCAGCCGACCGCCGCAAACATCTTGCGCACCTGCCGGTTCTTTCCCTCATGGATTTTGATTTCAATAACCATCGACCGTTCCGCCTGTTTCACCACCTCGACCTCTGCGGGCTTTGTCACATAACCGCCGATGTCCACGCCTCTGCGCAGGCGCTCGATCTTGCCCTTTGTCAGCGGCCCCGTGACGCGTGCGCGGTAGGTCTTGACCGTCTCGTGCTTCGGGTGCGCGAGGCGCTGCGCGAAGTCGCCGTCGTTCGTGAGCAGGAGCAGGCCCGTCGTCGGCCCGTCGAGCCGCCCGATGGGGAAGAGGCGCGCGTCCGCGTCCGCCACGAGGTCCATGACCGTCGGGCGCCCGCGCTCGTCTTTCGTCGTCGTGATGTAGCCCTTCGGCTTGTGGAGCGCGATGTAGATTTTTTTCGCGGCGGTTCTGCCGGAAGACGGGTCCGCGGCGGCGGGCGCGATCGTTTTGCCGTTCACCGAAACGGGGCCGTCCGCGGCCTCGTCGTAGTCGTAGCCCAGCTCCCGTACGACCTTGCCGCCGACGCGCACCTTGCCGTCCGCGATCAGCGCGTCCGCCCCGCGGCGGCTTGCCAGCCCCGCGTTTGCGATGTATTTGTTCAGCCTCATGTTCGTTATTGTAACATGCAAAACATTATAAAAATTACACTTGTTTAGATGGTTTGTGAAGTGGTACAATATCCTTGAGGCACGGATGAGATGTGCCGGTTTGAGATGCCCAAGTGGGGGCGAAGGAGGTAACTCATGAATCTACTCATCATCGGGGCTGGCGGCGTCGGCACGTCGGTGGCCCAAATCATCAAGAGGGCGAAGAAGGGCGGCGAGTGGGCCAAGAAGATCGTGGTCGCGGACTACAATCTCGACCGCGCGAAGCTCGTCGTCAAAGACCTCGCGGAGAAGCGCTACGTCGCCGAGAAAATCGACGCGAGCGATGCGGACAGCATTGCAAAGGTGATCAAAAAGCATGGCATCACCTGGGTGCTCAACGCGGTCGAGCCGGCGTTCAACGAGACGATTTTCGACGCCTGCTACGCAAACAAGGTCGGCTATATGGATTGCGCGATGACGCTCTCCAAGCCGGATCCGAAGGACCCGTATCACAAGGCCACCACCCAGCTCGGCGACGACCAGATTGACCGGCACGACAAATGGACGAAGAAGGGCATCCTCGCGCTCGTCGGCAGCGGCGTCGAGCCGGGCATGGCGGACGTCTTCGCGGCATACGCGCAGAAGCATCTCTTTGACAAGATCGACGAAGTGAACGTGCGCGACGGCGACAATTACGAGGGCGGCGGCGACTTCGGCTTCTCGGTCTGGACGACGATTGAAGAATGCCTCAATCCGCCCGTTATTTGGGAAAAGGGCAAGGGCTGGTTCACGACCGATCGCTTCAGCGAGCCCGAGGTCTTCTACTTCCCGGGCGGCATCGGCGACGTCGAGGTCGTGAACGTGGAGCACGAGGAAGTGCTGCTCGTGCCGCGCGTCATCAAATGCAACCGCGTCACGTTCAAATACGGCGTGCCGCGCGAGTTCCGTCAGCTCCTGCTCAACCTCGAGGCCGTCGGCATGGCGGACGCGAAGAAGAAGATCAAGGTCGGCAAGGAAGAGATCACGCCGCGCGACTTCCTCGTGAAATGCGTGCCGAGCCCCGTCGAGTCTTCGACGAAGATGACGGGCCAGGGCTGCGCGGGCACCTGGGTCACGGGCACGAAGGACGGCCTCTACCGCTCCGTCTACCTGTACCAGGTCGCCGACAACCAGACCTGTATCAAGAAATACGGCACGAACTCGGTCGTCGCGCAGACGGCGGTCATGCCGGTCATCATGCTCGAGCTGCTCGCGACGGGCGTCTGGAAGGGCGCGGGCGTCCTCGGCCCCGAATCCTTCGATCCGGATCCGGCCGTGGCGCTGCTCGCGAAATACGAATTCCCGGCGGGCCTGCGCGAAATGGACAGCCCGTATTCGGAAAAGATGAACGAGAAGGCGCTGGTGGCGCCGATCGTCTGATCTTATTTCTTTAGGATCAGGAATTTGTAGAGCGTTTCCATCATCGCGTCCGGGTCGATGGGCTTGGCAAGATGGGCATTCATGCCGCTGGCCATCGCCTTGTCGACATCCTCTTTGAAGGCGTTGGCCGTGACCGCGATGATGGGGACGCTCTTTGCGTCCGCGCGGTCGAGCGTGCGGATTTCCGCGGCGGCCTCGAGGCCGTTCATCACGGGCATCATCACGTC
>JAISTF010000019.1 GCA_031272745.1 Eubacteriales Family XIII. Incertae Sedis bacterium | reverse complement strand
CGACTTTCGCGAACTGCACCTCGCTCACGGACATCACGATCCCCGCGAGCGTGACGACCATCGGCGGCAACGCCTTCCACACCACGGGCCTTGAGACGCTCGTCGCGCCGGGCGCGGTGTCCTTCGGCGGCAGCGCCTTCGCGAACAACCCGTCTTTGAAGCACGTCACGCTCGGCGGCGCGGAGGCGCCCGCGGACGGCACGACGGGGACGATCACGGGGAACCTGTTCTCAAACAGCATGAACCTCGAGACCGTCTGGCTCGGCGAGGGCATCACGGCCATCGGCGACTACGGCGGCGGAAACGGCTTCTACCAGCAGACGCACCTCGTGAGCATCCACCTGCCGTCCACGCTGACGTCCATCGGCAGCGGCGCCTTCAGCGGCTGCACGAGCCTCGTGCTCGTCACCGTCCCCAGCTCCGTGACCACCATCGGCAGCGGTGCCTTTGACATCGGCGCCGTCACGAACCCGGCGCATATCTACACGGATCTGGCCGCGAAGCCCGAGGGGTGGGACGCGAACTGGACGTCCAACCGCGCCTACATCACGGTGCATTGGGGCGCGCAGTCGCCGGACGTCTGGCTCGTCACCTTCCGCACGAACGGCGGCAGCGCGCTTGCCTCGCAGCAGGTGGCGGAGGGCGCTGCGGCCACCCCGCCGCCGGTGCCCAGCCGCGACGGTTACGACTTCGACGGCTGGTACGCGGACGCGGCCCTCACGGCCGAATACGATTTCGACACGCCGGTCACGGCCAATCTCACGCTCTACGCGAAATGGGAGATGACGGACGCGCGCGCGGTCAGCGAGGCCGTGAATGCCCTCAGCTGGAACGACTTCAAGGGAGACAACACCGAAGGCGCGCAGCGGGTCACGCAGAACCTCGCGCTGCCCGCCGAAGGGCTCTACGGCACGGCCATCACCTGGGCGTCCGATCTCCTCGCGAACATCACGAACGCGGGCGTCGTGACGCGCCCCGCCATCCCCGACCCCGACGCCATCGTCACGCTGACGGCCACGGTCTCTCGCGGGACGGCGAACCAGCAGAAGACCTTCCACCTCACGGTGCCGATGGAGGAGGGCGACGACCCCGGCGACTACGCCTACGAGCCGCTGCGCGACGCCGACGAGACGCTCCTCGGCTACAAGATCACAAACTACCGCGGCACGGAAGCGGATGTCGTCGTGCCGGCGACGTACAATGGTTATGCAATAATGCAAATCGGCACAAACGCGTTCATCGACAAGACGTTTCTCACATCTGTCACGCTGCCGGACAGCATCACACGCATCGGGTTCGGCGCGTTCGCGCGCGACTACGGGCTCGCCGAGGTGACGCTGCCGGAAGGGCTCGACTGGATTGAGACGTACGCCTTTGCCGATTGCACGAGCCTGACATCGCTGACCATTCCGCAGGCGGTCACGAAGGTGGACGGGAGCGCGTTCCAAGGGAACGCGACCGACCTCTACTTCGAGACGCGCGCGCAGGTCAACGCGCTCATCGCGTACCGCGCCGACTGGAACAACGGCAACAGCGGCACGATCCACGTCGCGGAGGAGACGCTCCACACGGTCGTCTTCGACCCGCGGAACGGGTCGCCCGCGGTGCAGGTCGCGCTCCTTCACGGCAAGGCCATCCTGGCCGAAGAGAACGCAGAAGAAATTTCCGTGCTGCCGGTGCTGACGGACGGGCGCAACGAGTTCCTCGGCTGGTTCACGCAGATCGACGGCGGCGCGCAGATCGACGGGACGGAGATCGTCACGGCGGACGTGACCTACTACGCGCATTGGCAGATCAAGGACAGCGTCGCGGTCGCCGACGTCGCGAACGCGCTCGGCTGGGAGCAAATCAAAAACGGCAACACGGGCGCGGCGGGCGCGGTCACGTCCGACCTGACGCTGCCGGTCACGGACTGGTACGGCTACGGCACGGTCATCGAATGGGTTTCCGACGCGCCCGGGATCATCGCCAACGACGGCACGGTGACGCGGCCGGCGGCGGCCGAGGGCAACGTGACCGTCCTGTTGGACGCGAACGTGTCGAAAGGCCCGGCGGTGGCGCAAAAACATATCTACGTCGTCGTGCTTTGCGAGGACGAGACGGTGCCCGTGATCACGGGCATCGCGCCCGCGGACGGTGCGGTCATCGGGCCGTCGCGGAAGACCGTTTCGGTCGGCGCGCTTGACGCGGGCGGCGCGCTCAAGGCCGTCACGCTCGAAATCAAGAAGGCCGAAGACGAGGCGTGGACGGCGCTGGCCGCGCGCAACGACTACACGGCGCAGGGCGGCACGCTTTCGGCGGACATCCCGCTCGGCGGCTTTGCCCACGGCGACGCGATCGATGTGCGCGCGCAGGCGTCGGACGCGGCCGGCAATGCGTCGCCGTGGACGACGGTTTGCTACACGGTCGACAAGCAGGTCGCGGCGCCGACCGCCGCCGCCGCCGTGAACGCGGGCGAAGGCGAGACCGCGCACGTCGTCGTCTCCTGGACGGCGCCGGACGACGCGGACATCACAGGCTTCAAAGTGACGCGGAAAAGCGGTGGGCAGGAAACGGCCATCGCCTATGTGCCGAGGCAGGCGGGCGAAACGGATTATTCGATGAACGATGCGGGCATCGGGCTCGCCTCGGCTTCCTATATCTATCGCATCGACGCGCTCGACGCGCTCGGCAATGAGGCGGGCGCGGAGACGGGCGCGGTCACGACGCCGGAGCGGACGACGCCCATCGCGGCGATCTATGCGTCCGCTGTCGCGGAGGCGGGCTTCGGCTACACGGTCGACGCGTCGTATTCGTGGCATTACTATCCGGTCGCGTCCTACCGGTTCGATTTCGGCGACGGGACGGCGGCGGTCACGCAGACGGCGGCGGTCGCGACGCACAGCTACGCGGAGGCGGGCAGCTACACGGTCACACTGACCGTCACGGACACGCAGGGGCAGACGAGCGCGGCGGTCACGCACGCCGTCACGGTCCTCGCGTCTACCGCGCCCGCGAAGGTCGAGGTCACGGTCCGCAGCGACAGCGGCGGCGTGCTGGCCGGCATGCCCGTGTTCTTCGACCTCGGGTCGGAGGCGCCGGACGTGGCCGCGACGGGCGCGGACGGCAAGGTGCTGTTCACGGGCGAGCCCGGCGTCCACGTCATCGGCAGCATCGGCGACGACAACAACTACCTGCCCTCGCAGGCCAGCGTGACGCTCGTCTCCGGGCAGACCGCGACGCTGACGCTCGTGCTCACGCACAAGCCGATCGTCGAGGGCACGTTCGAGGTCACGCGCATGACGCCGCAGGAGATCGCGGACGCGGGCATCGACGTCGAGGATCCGGACAATTCCTACATCGTGGAGATCACGGTGGATCTGGCGTACGGGCATGAGACGTATGACTGCCGGATCGTGTACGACGTAGGCAGCGGCAGCAACGTCGACGTCCCGGGTTCGGGCGTCATCCACACGGGCGACGGGGCCGCGTTCTACCCGCAGGTCATCGTGCCGGCCTTCCCCGAAGGCGTGCCCGCGGACGTCTCGCCGAAAAACTTCGTCACGGTCGCCTACCTCGAAATCCCCGTGCAGGTCAAGGCGCTGAAGGACTTTTACGACGTGAAGCTGCACATCCTCAACAACGCGTCCGAGGAATACAGCCTCGTGAACAACACCGTCACGCTGAACGTGCCGGAGGGCATGACGCTCATGCAGACGGCGGTCAGCGAGGGCGCGACCGTGGCCATCGACGAGATCGCGGGCCAGACGACGCACACGGTGCGCTGGATCCTGCGCGGCGACGCGGTCGGCACCTACGACCTCACGGCGGACTACGCGGGCATGGTCTCGGTCTTCAACTGGCCGCTCACGGCGCAGTTTGTGACGACGGAGCCGATCGAGGTGCGCGGTCTGAGCGACCTCGAGCTGCACGTCGACGCGAGCAGCAACCTGGCCGACCCGCTGCCGTTCAACGTCACGCTGATCAACCGTGGCGACGCGCCCGTCTACTACGCGAGCGTGCTGCTGCCGGCGGCGATCGAGGACGAGGCCCGCTCCCGCACCTACACGGTGACGCGCGTCTGCGCCGAGCTGTTTGACGCGGACGGCGCGGCGGCGGCGGCGCTGCTCGACACGGGCCGCGTGCTCATCGGCGACGGGCTTTCGGCGGCGGCGCCGGAGCCGCTCGAAGCGCTCGGCCCGGGCGAAAAGCTCGTGCTGCATTACGAGTTCGGCGGCCTGCCGCCGGCGGCGACGGACGAGGACGGGTTCGTGCGCGACTATCTGTACGACTGGAGCCTCGCCTACGAGGAAACCTACGGCATGGACGTGACGTTTGCGCAGCACCCGTCGACCTGGTTCGGCAGCTACACGCCGCCGGACGATCCGGATGAAGACGGCGACGAGGCGGTCGTCACGGTCGGCGCGCCCGAGGCGGTCTACGCCGGCGGGCAGGCGCTCGTGCCGGTCAGCATCGCGCACAACCCCGGCTTCGCCGCGTTCTTCTTCACGGCGGCGGTCGCGGACGGCAGCCCGCTCACGCTGAGCGGCGCCAGCCTCGACGGCACGCTGCTCGAAGGGCTGAACGTCGTGGACGAGGGGCTGCCGGTGAGCGGCAACGTCTTCTATGTCGGCTCCGAAGAAATCACGGAAGACGGCGTGCTGTTTTACTTGGTCGTCGATGTCGCGGAAGACGCGGCTGTCGGTGCTTATGGAATAACGATGTCGCTGCAGAACGGCGACGAGGAGAATTTCTTGGACGACGATGCGGAGGCTGTGCCGGTCACCTTTGTCGCAGGCGGCGTCAACGTCCGCGCCTTGACGATCCCGACGGCGGCGGATCTGAATTTCGACACGCCGAAGACGGTCGTCTACGACGGGTCTCCGAAGGCGGCGACGGTCTCGAAGGGGACCGCGGGCATCGGCGACCTCACGGTCTGGTATACGGGCACGGGCGGCACGGCCTACGCGAAGTCACAAGCTGCTCCGACGAACGCGGGCGCCTACGCGGTGACGGTGGACGTCGCTGCGGCGCGGGCCAACGGCTACGCGGCCGCGGACGGCATCGGCGTCGGCACGCTGACGATCGCGCGCGCGGCATTGCCGGACTTTGCATGGCCGACCGCGTCCGCGATCACCTACGGGCAGCCGCTGTCTGCGGCGACGCTTGCGCCGGTGTCCAACGCCTACGGCACGTTCGCTTGGGACGACGCGGACTACGTCGGCACGGCGGTCAAAGACGCGGGGACGTACGCGTACAACGTGACGTTCACGATGAACGCGGCGGCGGCGCGGAACTACGAACCGCTCGGCGACGCGGGGCGTGATGTGACAATCACGGTGAACAAAGCCCCCGCGCCGACCATCACCTGGCCGACGGCTTCGCCGATCGCGCAGGGCGACCCGCTCAGCGCATCCACGCTGACGGGCGGGTCAACCGCTTACGGCGCGTTCGGCTGGACGAACGGCGCGCTCACGCCGACGGCACCGGGCGGAAACTACGAGGTCACGTTCACGCCGAGCGCGGCCACGGCGAACAATTTTGAGCCGATCTCGCCGCTGACACGGAATGTCTACGTGACCGTGGTGCTGCGCGGCGACGTCAACGGCGACGGAAAGCTGAACGCGGTCGACGCGCTGACGGTGCTTCGCATCGCGGTCGGGATTGTCAACCCGTCCACCTTGACGGCGGCGCAGATGGCCGCGATCGACCTCGACGGCGACGGCCTCATCACGGCGGCGGACGCGACCAACGTGGCGCGGCTCGTGGCGGGCTTGGCGCCGCTGTCGGTGGGTACGCTCTCGCTGTCTTCGCTCCGCGCGGGCGCGGCGGACGCGGGCACCGGCATCGCGCCGCTCGCAGTCGCGGCCGCGGGTCCGGTCATCACGGTCGGCAGCGCGGACGGCCTCGCGCAGGGCGAGTCGTTCACGGTGCCCGTGACCATCGCGGGCAACCCGGGCTTCGCGGGCATGGTGCTGTCCGTCAACTATCCGAAGGATGCGCTGGAGCTCACGTCCATCGAGACGACGGGCGCGATGCTTAGCGGCGCGCAGAAGGACGCGGCCGCGGGCACGATCGGCTACGCGGCGAGCGCGGATAAGACGGGCGACGGCACGCTCTTCAGCCTCGCTTTCACAGTCAAAGACGGGACGGCGAATGGAAGTTATTCAATAGAAGCAAGTCTCAAAGGCGGCATCGCGCGCAATCTCGTGAACGCGGGGCTCCAGACGGTTCCGGCGGGCTTCTCGGCGGGGACGGTCCTCGTCGGCCGCACGATCGCGGACGAGGAGACGCCGCTGTGCAGCCTGGACGCGAAGGAGACGAAGGTCGAGGTCGCGAGCATGGCGTGGACGGGCAAGGACATCAAGGGCGGCTTCGTCGTGACCGTCAATGGCGAGACCTTGACGGAGGGCGTGGACTACACGCTGGCCGTGAAGGGGTCCACGAAGAAGATCGGCAAGGTGACGGTGACGGTCACGGGCCTCGGCAAGTACGCGGGTACGACGACCGTGACCGTGAAGATCGTGCCGAAGACGCTGAAGGTCAGCAAGGCGCAGGCGTCCGGCAAGGGCAAGCTCGCCGTGCAGTGGCAGAAGTCGTCGGCGGCCGAGAAGGTCACGAAGTACCAGTTGCGTTACCGCGTCAAGGGCACGAAGAAATGGAAGACCGTGACGGTGGACGCGAAGAAGACCAGCTACTCCGTCAAGAACGCGAAGAAGGGCAAGGTCTACGAGTTCGAAGTCCGCGCCGTCAAGACCATCAAGACCGGCGCCTCGAAGGGCACCTACGCCGGCGCGTGGAGCAAGACGAAGCGGAGCAAGGCCGTGCGGTAGGAGGTCGTAGGGGCGGGGGTTTGCGCACCTATCCCGATTTGCGCATGCAAATCGCGGAAGGTGCCATGCGAAAGGCACAGCGCTTTAGCGCGTGGTGCCTGACCGCTGCCCCGCCCGAAAAAAGCGTTTGACAGTATAGAAAACATCGGTATAATGGAAATAGGAACTGCCGCTTTTGATTCGGCGGCTGTTCCCACAGACTGTAAGAAGAGCCCGCCTAATTGCGGGCTCTGTTGCTATTTATCCTTCAGAGTGTAAGCGACCAGAATCACCGTGAGGATCATCGTTACGAAGGCAATCAAGCCTTCATAGGTCACGTAG
>JAISTF010000024.1 GCA_031272745.1 Eubacteriales Family XIII. Incertae Sedis bacterium | reverse complement strand
TAGAGGTGGTCGGCGTCGGCCGCGTGCATATTCCAATAGAGCTTTTCGGGGTCGGCTTGGATGTCGAGCTCCGTCTCGGTCGTGACGGCTTCAAGGTCTTCGATCGGCGTCACGAGGCTGTCGTTCATGCCGTCGAGCCAGCCCATGAACCAGACCTTGTCGATGTGCAGGACGTCGGCCATCTCCGAGAAGACGCCTTTCCACGCGAGGTTTTCCTGCTTCAGCAGGTAGGCGTAGAGCTTTTTCTCGACGTCGCTGTACTTGCTCCAAAACTCGGGCATGGTCTGCTTCGTCTGCTTGCCGAGAAGGTCGAGCCATTGTTTTTCCAAAGATTTTGCCATGTCATTACACTCCTTTCGCGATCGTGATTACGTCGCCGAGCACGGCGCTCGCGGTCGGCAGCGGGCCCGCGCCCTTTCCGATCATCGTCAAATCGTCCACCGCGTTGCCCTTGAGGAAGAGCGCGTTGAACTCGTTGTTCACGGACGCGAGCGGGTGGTCGAGATTGACCCAGGTGGGCTGGATGAAATACAGCAGGCCGTCCGGCGTGCGCGCCGCGTTTGCGACGAGTTTGATGACGCAGCCCTGCGACGCGGCCTCGGCGATGTCGCCCTTCGTGATGTCCGTGATGCCCGTCGTCGGGATGTCCTGTGGCTTCACGCGCACGTCGAAGACGAGCGAGAGCAGGATGGACAGTTTGTTCGCCACGTCGTGCCCTTCGACGTCCGCGGTCGGGTCCGCTTCCGCAAAACCCTTCGCCTGCGCTTCCGCGAGCACGTCCGCGTAGTCGCGCCCCTCGGTGGCCATCTTCGTGAGGATGTAGTTGGTCGTGCCGTTGAGGATGCCCTGCAACTCCGTGAATTCGTTGGCCGCGAGCGATTCCGTGATGGCCGCGATGAGCGGGATGCCGCCGCCGACGCTCGCCTCAAACCGCAGCGAGACGCCGTTTTTCGCGGCCGTCTCCGTGAGAATTTCATAATTCTCCGCGAGCGCGGCCTTGTTCGCCGTGACGACGCTTTTGCCCGCGTTCATCGCGTCCACCATGAAAGATGTCGCGGGTTCGACGCCGCCGAGCAGCTCGATGACGATCGAAATGGACGGGTCGCCGAAGATGGCGGACGGGTCCTGCGTGAATTTCGCGGGGTCGACCGCGATTCCGCGGTCGCGCGTCACATCCACCTCGAGGATGCGCGTGATCCGCAGGTCGAGTCCCGTCACCGCTTCGATGCGCGCGCGGTTCATTTCGAGCGCTTTGTAGGTGCCGGTGCCGATGTTCCCGAGGCCCAGCAGGCCGATGTTGACTGTTTTCAAAAGATAGCCCTCCTCTTTGTTATCAATAACGAAGAGTATACCACAGTTTTTTGGTATCATAGAAGCATGGAGTTCGGGATGCATCTTCAAATGAATCAAAAGCAGACGCAGACGCTCGCGCTGACGCCGACGCTGCTGCAGGCCATCCGCGTGCTCGGCATGACGCTCGTCGAGCTCGACGCGTTTCTGGAAGATGAAATCGAAAACAACCCCGTGATCGAATTTGACTGGGCCGCGTATCTCGACGACCGCAGCGAGACCGACGCCGACTTGGCCCGCACCGTGCGGACGTTTGCGGAGGACGGGTCGGACGACGAGGACGCGGAGCCTTCGGAGGAGCGCGCGGTGACGCTCGCAGACTATCTCGTGGAGCAGCTTTCGACGTCCGACGTCGCGCAGGCGCTGCCGAATCCCGAGGTCGCGGCGGCGGTCGCGCTGTACCTCATCGAGTCCTTGGACGAAAACGGATTTCAGACGCAGACGCCCGAAGAGGTGGCGCGGGCGCTGTGCGTACAGCCCGAGGACGTGGGCCGCGTGCTCGAGGTCCTGCGCGGGTTTGACCCGCCGGGCGTCGGGGCGCGGGACATCGCGGACTGCCTCATCCTGCAGCTCGACAGGGGGGGCGAAAAAGCCCCGACGTTGAGAAAGATTATTCGGGAATGTCTGGCGGAGGTCGCGGCGGGGCGGATTGCGGCGGTCGCGAAGAAGGCCGGCCTGAGAAAGGAAGACGCGGAGGCGGCGGTCGCGCGGATCCGGCGGCTCGACCCGAAACCGGGCCGCGGTTTCGCGGGGGCCGAGAAGACGCAGTACATCGTGCCGGACATCATCGTCGAAAAATCCGAGGACGGGGACGGGTTTGAAATCCGCATGGGGCGCGCCGCCGTGCCGAGCCTCACGGTGAACCCGTATTACCGGCAGGTGCTGAAGTCCTCGGGGCGGGACAGCGAGGAGCACCAATTCCTGACGGAGCGGCTCAACGCGGCGGTGGCTTTGATAAAAAGTCTTGAACAGCGCGAGCAAACCATATATAATGTTACGAATGCCGTATTGAGAGAGCAGCGATTGTTTTTGGAGAAGGGCAGGGAGCATCTGAAGCCTCTGACCTTAAAAAAAGTCGCGACCGAACTCGGCATCCACGAATCGACGGTGAGCCGCACGATTCGCGGGAAATATGTGCAGACGCCGCGGGGCGTGTTCGAGCTGAAGTATTTCTTTGCCTCGGGCGTGGCCGGAAGCGGCGGCGGCGGAGACCTCACGACGGAGGCGGTGCGGCAGCGCATCCGCGACATGATCGCGGAGGAGCCCGCGGGGGCCCCGCTGTCGGACGAGCAGATCGCGCAGCGGCTGTCGCAGGAGGGCATGAAGGTGTCTCGCAGGACGGTCGCGAAATACCGCGACGAGGCGGGCATCCCGTCGTCGCAGGCGAGGCGCGCACGATAACGATATGGTAGGGGCGGCATCCAGCCGGCCGAGATGAAAGGAGACAGGTATCATGAGTGTAAAGGTAGGAATCAACGGATTCGGGCGCATCGGGCGCAACGCGCTGAAGGCGGCTTTCGCGAAGAAGGCGGACTTCGACATCGAATGCATCAACGACGTCACGGACACGAAGACGCTCGCGCATTTGCTGAAATACGACAGTTGTTTCGGCAAATTCGACGGGGAGGTCTACGCGACGGACACGGCGATCGTCGTGAACGGGCAGGAAATCCAGGTCACCGCGATCCGCAACCCCGCGGAGCTGCCGTGGGCCGAGAAGGGCGTTGAGGTCGTGCTTGAGTCGACGGGGCTGTTCACGAAGAAGGCCGACGCGGAGAAGCACATCCAGGCCGGCGCGAAAAAGGTCATCATCTCCGCGCCCGCGACCGACGAGGACATCACGATCGTCATGGGCGTCAACGAGGACAAATACGACGCGTCGAAGCACCACATCATCTCCAACGCGTCCTGCACGACGAACTGCCTCGCGCCCGTCGCGAAGGTCATCGACCAGGAGTTCGGCATCGTGAAGGGCCTGATGACGACGGTGCATTCCTACACGAACGACCAGAAGATTCTCGACCTGCCGCACAAGGATTTGCGGCGCGCGCGCGCGGCGGGGCTGTCGATCATCCCGACGACGACGGGCGCGGCGAAGGCCGTGGCGCTCGTGTTGCCGCAGCTCCAGGGCAAGCTCAACGGGTTCGCGATGCGCGTGCCGACGCCGACCGTGTCGGTGGTCGACGTGGTCTTTGAGATTTCGAAGACGGCGACGGCGGACCAGATCAACGCGGCGCTGAGGGCGGCGTCCGAGGGAGACATGAAGGGCATCCTCGGCTACAGCGAAGAGCCGCTCGTGTCGATCGACTACAAGGGCGACGCGCGCTCGTCGATCGTCGACGCGCTGTCGACGATGGTCATCGGAGACAACATGATCAAGGTCGTGTCGTGGTACGACAACGAATGGGGCTACAGCAACCGCGCCGTGGATCTCATGGAATATGTGATCAAGCACGGATAAACGGCGGGCAGGCCGCGAACAGGAGCAGAATGCGATGAAAAAAACAGTCAGGGATATAGACGTCTCCGGCAAGACGGCGCTCGTGCGATGCGACTTCAACGTGCCTTTGGACGCGGACGGGCGCATCACGGACGACACGCGCATCGAAGGCGCGCTGCCGACGATCGAGTACCTGATCGCGCAGGGCGCGAAGGTCATTTTGATGTCGCACCTCGGCCGGCCGGACGGCGAGGCGAAGCCGGAGTTTTCGCTCGCGCCCGTCGCGGCGGAGCTGACGAAGCGGCTCGGGCGGGACGTGTGGTTCAAGAGCGTGCCGACCGTGCTCGACGACGAGGTGAAGGAAAAGGCCGCCTCGCTCGCGCCCGGCGAGGTGATGCTGCTCGAAAACACGCGCTTCCGCAAAGAGGAGGACACGAAGGACCTCGCGGCGCAGGCGCCGTTTGCGAAGGAGCTCGCGTCGCTCGGCGACGTCTTCGTGAACGACGCGTTCGGCACGGCGCACCGCCGCCATGCCTCGACCGCGAGCGTCGCGGACTACATCCCCGCGGTGACGGGCTTCCTCATCGAGAAGGAGCTGAAATTCCTCGGGGACGCGCTCGACAATCCGAAGCGGCCCTTCGTCGCCATCCTCGGCGGCGCGAAGGTCGCGGACAAGATCAAAGTCATCGAAAGCCTGCTCGCGAAGGCGGACACGCTGCTCATCGGCGGCGGCATGGCGTATACGTTTTTCAAGGCGCAGGGCTACGAAATCGGCACGTCGCTCCTCGACGCGGACGGCACCTCTCTCGCGACCGAGCTGCTCGAAAAGGCGAAGGCACAGGGCGTGGAGCTGCTGCTCCCCGTCGACGTGAAGGCCGCGGACGCGTTTGCAAACGACGCGCCGGCGGACTTCTACGCGGCCGACGCCATCCCCGCGGGGCGCATGGGGCTCGACATCGGGCCCGAGACCGTGGCGCTGTTTTCGGCGCGCATCCTCGCGGCGGGCACGGTGCTGTGGAACGGGCCGATGGGCGTGTTCGAGATGCCGAATTTCGCGGCGGGCACGGAGGCGGTCGCGCGCGCGATGGCGGAGGCGACCGAGAAGCACGGTACCGTGACGGTCATCGGCGGCGGCGACAGCGCGGCGGCCGTGGAGCAGATGGGCCTCGCGGACAAGATGTCGCACGTTTCGACGGGCGGCGGCGCGTCGCTGGAGTTCATCGAGGGGAAGACGCTGCCCGGCGTGGCGGTGTGTGAGGACAAGCCATGAGAAGACAATTGATCGCGGGCAACTGGAAAATGTACAAAACGACGGCCGAAGCGCTGGCCTTTGCGTCCGCATTCCTTGCATTATTGAATCATGAAGGCGCGGGAGAGGCGGATGTCTGCATCTGCGCGCCGTATACGCAGCTGTCGGCTTTGAAGGGGGCGTTCACGGGCGCGGATGTGCGGCTCGGGGCGCAGAATATGCACTTCGAGAAGGAGGGCGCGTACACGGGCGAGATTTCGGCGGCGATGTTGACGGAGATCGGCGTGGACTATTGCGTCATCGGGCATTCGGAGCGGCGGCAGTATTTCGCCGAGACGGACGAGACCGTGAACCGCAAGATTCACGCGGCGTTTGCGGCGGGCATCGTGCCCATCGCGTGCGTCGGGGAAGTCCTCGAACAGCGCGACGCGGGCAAGGAATTTGAGGTCGTCGGGGCGCAGGTCGCGAAGGGGCTCGCGGGCCTCTCGGCGGCGGACGCGGCGCGGCTCGTGATCGCGTACGAGCCGGTCTGGGCCATCGGCACGGGCCGCACGGCGACGGCGGAGCAGGCGCAGGAGATGGGCGCTTTCATCCGCGCGGAATATGAAAAATTGTACGGCAAGGGGGCGGCGGACGCCGTCCGTATCCAATACGGCGGCAGCGTGAAGCCGCAGAACGCGGCGGAGATCCTCGGGAAACCCGATGTCGACGGCGCGCTCGTCGGTGGCGCGAGCCTCGTGCCGGAAGATTTTTATCGGATTTATAAGGAAGGTAGGTAAGGAGAAGAGAGATGTTTGGAACGTTCGGTATTTTGGTGATTTTGACGCCCCTTTTCGCGGTCGTCGGGCTGATCGTCGCGTTCGGTCTGGCGACGTGGATTCGGAAGCGCCCGGAGGGGAACGACCGCATGGTCGAGATTTCGGGCTTCATCCGCACGGGCGCGATGGCGTTTTTGAAGCGCGAGTATCAATACATGGTCGTGCTCATCGTGATCGTCGCGGTGGTGCTCGGCCTGATTCCGTCGATCGGGTGGACGACGGCGCTGCTCTATGTGAACGGCGCGGTCTTCTCGGTGCTCGCGGGATTTTTCGGCATGAAGGTCGCGACGTGGGGCAATGTGCGCACGGCGAACGCGGCGAATGAAGGCGGCATGCCGCGCGCGCTGCAGGTGGCGTTCCGCAGCGGGGCCGTCATGGGTCTCTGTGTGGTCGGCCTGGGCCTGTTGGGGCTGGGCTATCTGTTCATCTATCTGTTCGGCGCGGACAAGGTGGAGGTCATCACGGGCTTCGGGCTCGGCGCCTCGTCGATGGCGCTGTTCGGGCGCGTCGGCGGCGGCATCTACACGAAGGCCGCGGACGTGGGCGCGGACCTCGTCGGCAAGGTCGAGGCGGGCATCCCCGAGGACGACCCGCGCAACCCCGCCGTCATCGCGGACAACGTGGGAGACAACGTCGGCGACGTCGCGGGCATGGGCTCCGACCTGTTTGAGTCGTACGTCGGCTCGATCATCTCTGCCATCACGCTGGCCATCGTCATGCCGTCGGTGTCGACGATGTTCGCCGGCAGCTACGAGCTGCCCCCGATCGAGGGGAGCATCTTCCCGCTCTTCCTCGCGGCCACGGGCATCCTCGCCTCGATCGTAGGCATCTTCTTCGTGCGCGGCAAGGAAGGCGGCAACCCCGCGGCGGCGCTGAATATGGGCACCTATGTGAGCAGCGCGATCGTCGTGGTCGTCGCGCTCGTCATGAGCAAATACTTCTTCGGCAGCTTCAACTGCGCGGTCGCGATCATCGCGGGCCTCGTCGTCGGCGTGGCCATCGGCAAGATCACCGAGGTCTACACGTCTTCGGACTTCAAGCATGTCAAGCACATCGCGAAGCAGTCGGAGACGGGCGAAGCGACGACGATCATCAGCGGCATCGGCGTCGGCATGCTGTCGACGGTCTGGCCGATCATCTGCATCGCCGTCGGCATCTTCGTGGCGAACGGCGTCGCGGGGCTGTACGGCATCGCGCTCGCGGCGGTCGGCATGCTGTCGACGACGGGCATGGTCGTCGCGGTCGACGCGTACGGTCCGGTTTCGGACAACGCGGGCGGCATCGCGGAAATGAGCCAGTTGCCCGAAGGCGTCCGCAAGATCACGGACAAGCTCGACTCGGTCGGCAACACGACGGCCGCGATCGGCAAGGGCTTCGCGATCGGCTCGGCGGCGCTGACGGCGTTGGCCCTGTTCGCTTCGTATTCCCAGGTCGTGGGGCTCTCGGACATCGACCTGCTCAATCCCATGGTCGTCATCGGGCTCTTCATCGGCGCGATGCTGCCGTTCCTGTTCGGCGCGCTCACGATGAACAGCGTCGGCAAGGCGGCAAACCAGATGATCGAAGAAGTGCGCCGCCAGTTCCGTGAGGACAAGGGCATCATGGAAGGCACGAGCAATCCCGACTACGCGCGCTGCGTCGACATCTCGACGAAGGCCGCGCTGAAGGAGATGGTCGCGCCGGGGCTCCTCGCCATCGTCGCGCCGCTTGCCGTCGGGGTTTTGTTTGGCACGGCAGCGCTCGGCGGTCTTCTGGCCGGCGCGGTGGCGGCGGGCGTGCTGCTTGCCATCATGATGTCGAACGCGGGCGGCGCCTGGGACAACGCGAAAAAATACATCGA
>JAISTF010000199.1 GCA_031272745.1 Eubacteriales Family XIII. Incertae Sedis bacterium | reverse complement strand
GAAATCGTCGGTCAGCGGCTTCGGCTTCCGGAAATCAAACCGCGTTCCCGCCACGGGCAGAATCTCGCCCGTCGGAATGAGCTCGCCGTCCACTGGCGTATAGGCATCGGCGTCCAAGGACAGCCATTGCCCGTCCAGGTTCCCCGATTCCGCGCCGGAGAGATTGAAATAGCTGTGGTTGGTCAGGTTGAAGGCGGTATCCTTGTCAGCCGATGCCAAATAATCAAACCGCACGGCGCCGCCCCCGTCCAGCGAAATCTTCACTTCGATGTCCGCGCTGCCGGGCAGCCCCTGGTCCCCGTCCGGGCTGTGCAGCGCCAGGCGCACGAAGCCCCCGTCCCCGCTTTTGGAAACCTCCGCCATTTCCCATTCGCGTTTGTCGTAGCCGCGAAACCCGCCATGCAGCGCGTGTTTGCCGCCATCGTTTTTGTCCATCTCCACGATTTTTCCGTTCAGCGAAAACCGCCCGTCGGCGACGCGGTTTGCGATGCGTCCAATGGTCGCCCCGAAAAAACAGTCGCCCGCGACATACGCGGAAAGATCGTCGTACCCGAGCACGGCGTTGACGATCCGGCCGCTGCGGTCCGGCACGAGGATTTTCGTCACGGTCGCTCCGTAGTCTGTCACATGGACTTCCATGCCGCTGCTGTTTTTCAGGACGTACTGTTTGATGGCGAAACCTCCTATACTCCTTGCGGCAATGGTCTGCTGACGGCGCCTTCCTGCCGGATGGAAAGAACGCGGCACGCGTCCGCGCCGAACACGCCCGTGGCTTTTGCCAAAAATGCCGGCAGCAGATCATCTGGCACGAACGCTTCCACGGTGCCCGCAAACCCGCCGCCCTGAATGCGGTAGGCACCCTGGTCACCGAGGACGTCGCCCGCAAGAGCCAACGCGACGGCCAGTGGCTGCCGCTCGACGGCGCCGGCGATGCTGACGTTTTGCAGATACATAAACGAAGAAAAACCCGAGGCGCGCACATGCCGGAAATACGCCGCGGTATCTCCGCGCCCCAAGGCTTCCTTCGCGCACAGCACGCGCTCGTTTTCCTCGAAAATATGGAGCGCGCGCAGGACGGCCCGGTCGCCGAGCTTTTCGCGCAGTTCGGGTATCCTCGCAAGGAAGGCTCCTTTGTCTACCTTGCGCAGATACGGTGCGCCGAATTCCGCGCTGACCGCCGTGAGCTCTTCGCGGACGGCGGCATAGTGCGGGGTCAATCCCGCGTGGTCCGCCTGCACGTCGACGACGCATATCGTATAACCTTCCAGCGACGCGTCGATCTTTTCGACCGCGGGGTTTTCCGTGTCCGAAAAGTCGATGAACACGAGCCCGCCGACGGCGCAGGCAAGCTGGTCCTCGAGGCCGCAGGGTTTTCCGTAAAATACATTCTCCGCGTATTGCCCTGCTTTGGCGAGTTCGACGCCGCTCGCCCGCTTCTCGCAGAACAGGGCGTTCACGGCCTCGGCTATCCAGACTTCGAAGGACGCGGAAGATGAGAGGCCGGAGCCCATCAGCACGTCCGAGGTGAGCACGGCGTCAAATCCGCCGACAGTCACGCCGCTCTTAGCAAAAGCGTGCAGGACGCCTTTGACGAGAGCGCCGGGCGCGCCGAACGCGTCCTCGCGCACATGCAAGTCCGGCACGTCAAATTCGATCCCCGGCCAGCCTTCGGAAAAGACTCGCACGGCGTCCGTGCCGTTTTCCGCCGCCAGCCCGAGCGTATCGAGGTTGATCGCCGTCGCCAGCGCGAGCCCATGCTGATGATCGGTGTGGTTGCCAAGCAGCTCCATGCGGCCGGGCGCACTGACGAGGTGCGCTGGACGCTTCAAAAACCCCGGAAAGTGCTCCTCTGCCATATGTTTGAGTTTGCCGATGCGTGCGTCGTCCATACATCACATTATACAATTATCTGAACGGGTGAACCACGCCTTTCGCATTCGAATGCGTCAGATGCGGTAGGCTTCGGCTTTGTGGCGGATGCGGCGGTCCACGAGCGCCGTGACGCGGATGCCGCCTTCCTCGTATGCTTCTTCGAGAATCTTTCCGGTCCGCCGGATTTCCGCGAGCAGGGCGCTGTCGCCGTAGGGGATGAGCAGCCGCATCTCGGCGTGCGTCTCGGGCAACGCCTGCGCGATTTTTTGCAATAACGATTCCAGCCCCGCCCCTGTCTTTGCGCTGATGAGGGCGTCGCCGCGCAGCGCTTCGGCACGCGGCAGAAACTCCGTCTTGTCGCATTGGTTGAGCACGCGGAGCATCGGGGTGTCGGTCACGCCGAGCTCCCGCATCACTTCCTGCGCCACGTCTATCTGTTCCTCGGCGTCGGGACTCGAGATGTCGCAGAGGATCAGGAGCAGGTCGGCGAGCGCGGCTTCCTCGAGCGTCGAGTGGAAGGCGCGGACGAGTTGGTGGGGGAGGCGGCGCACGAGGCCGACCGTGTCGACAAGCATCACGGTGCGGCCGTCCGGCAGCGCGAGCGCCCGCGCCGCCGGGTCGAGCGTCGCTAAGAGCATGTCCTCAGCGAGCACGCCCGCGTCGGTCAGCGCGTTGAGCAGCGTCGACTTCCCGACGTTGGTATAGCCGACGATCGCGACCGACTGGATCTCGTCCTTCTTGCGCCGCGCGCGCAGGTGCTTGCGGTGGTTTTCGAGTTTCGCGAGTTGCGCTTCGAGCGCCTCGATGCGGCGGTGAATGTGGCGGCGGTCGGATTCGAGCTTCGTCTCGCCGGGGCCCCTCGTGCCGATGCCGCCGCCGAGCCGCGACAGCGCCTTGCCCTGGCCCGCGAGCCGAGGCAGGCGGTAACGCAGCTGCGCGAGCTCGACCTGCAACCGTCCCTCGTGCGTGTGCGCGCGCCTTGCGAAGATGTCGAGGATGAGCATCGTGCGGTCGATGACGGCCACGCCCTCGCCGGCCTTCTCGCCGATGTTGCGGATCTGGCTCGCCGTGAGCTCGTGGTCAAAGATCAAGAGGTTCGCCTCGTTGGCCGCGGCAAATTCACGGATTTCCTCAAGTCGGCCCGAGCCGACGAGCGTCGCGCGGTCGTAGCCCTTCCGCTTTTGCGACACGGACGCGAGCACCTCGGCCCCTGCCGTGTGCGCAAGCTCCGCGAGCTCCGCCAAAGACGTCTCGACGTCATATTCCCCCGTATCCACCGCGACCAAAATCGCGCGCTGCGTATCCATTTCTACCATAGATAGATTGTATCACAGCCGGGAAGTAGGGGCGGCATCCTGCCGCCCGCCGTAGGGGCGGCATCCTGCCGCCCGCCCCCTGTCATTCTGCGCTGCGCTTCTCCCAGGCAGTAGGGGCGGCATTCTGCCGCCCGCCTTAATACCACAGGGCGGTACATTTTCATCTTGACAAGGGTCGAAAGGGTTTGTTATCATATGCTTACATTATAGTAAGCAAAAGCTAACGCTCGATGGAAAACACCCGGAAACGGGGATGTGGGAGAACGGTATGTCTTGTGGTTCATTTTTGAGGCAGTGCAAGAGCATTGCGCCGGTGGTGGCGGTGGTGGTCGCGGTGTGCATGGCGGCTGTGCCGATGGCGAAGGCGGTGGTACCCGGCGCTTACAGGGCGGCGGCGGCAGAGATTCCGGACGAGGAGCCGCCTGCGGCGCCGGTGGCGG
>JAISTF010000178.1 GCA_031272745.1 Eubacteriales Family XIII. Incertae Sedis bacterium | reverse complement strand
ACGACGGCCGCGACCTCGCGGATGTGCCCGAGGAATTTGTTGCCGAGCCCCTCGCCTTTCGACGCGCCCTTCACAAGCCCCGCGATGTCGACGAATTCGATCGTCGTGTAGATCGTCTTCTTCGCCGCGTACATCTCCGTCAGCACGCGCAGCCGCTCGTCCGGCACCGTCACGACGCCGACGTTCGGCTCGATCGTACAATTCGGATAGTTGGCCGCTTCCGCGCCCGCCTGCGTGATCGCGTTGAAAAGCGTGCTCTTGCCGACGTTCGGCAGCCCTACGATGCCCAGTTTCATTCAGATTCCTCCTCATACCGCGCGTTCACGGGCGGGAACCCCGCCGCCTTCGCGCGCCGCCACAGCACCACATACAGCGCCGCCGCGCAGACGATCACGACGAGCGACAGCACCTGCGCCTGCCGCGCCTCGCCCCACGGCAGCTGCACCATCAGGCTGTACTCGGGAATGCGCAGCCCCTCGCAGAAAAACCGCTCGACCGAGTACAGGATGCAGTACAGGAAAAACGTCTGCCCGAAAAACTTGCGCCGCGAATCCACGCGCATCAAAAACAAAAACAGCAGGAAGCACCAGATCGACTCATACAAAAACAGCGGGTGCATCGGCTCCCCGTCAATCAGCACGGCCCACGGCAAATCCGTGCGCACCCCGTACACCTCCGAATTGAAGAAATTTCCCCACCGCCCGATCGCCTGCCCGAGCGGAATCGTCGTGAAGCACAGGTCCACGATGTTCAAAAACCGCTCGTGGTAGATGCGGCAGAGCAGCGCCGCCATCAGGCAGCCGAAGATCAGCCCCCCGTGGATCGCGAGCCCCCCCGACCGGAAATCCAAAATCCGCGCCGGGTCCTCCGCATAATACCCCCAATTGAAAAACACGAAATACAGCCGCGTCCCGACGAGCGCCGCGAGCACGATGAGAATCACGAAATTGAACGCGCGGTCCTGCGAGATGCCGTGGTAGACGGGCGCCCGCTTGTAGATGATCCAAAACGCAATCAGGATGCCCGCCGCGATGAGCACCCCGTACCACATGATGTCGAGGCCGAAAATCGAAAACGCGACGCGCCCCGGCGACTGCATCACGCACCATCCCCCAAAAGCGCCGCAAACCGCGACAGGGCCGCATCCGGGTCTGCGTTATTGAGCACCGCGGATCCTGCAATAATGATGTCCGCGCCCGCAGAGGCGACGTCGCGGATGTTGCTTTCCTTGACGCCTCCGTCGACGGCGATTGCAAATTCGAGGCCGTGCGCGCGGCGCGATTCCGCGAGGGCGCGGATTTTGTCGAGCGCGGACGGGATGAACGATTGGCCGCCGAAGCCGGGGTTGACGCTCATCACGAGCACCTGGTCCACCTTGTCCAATACGTAGTCGAGCGTGTCCAACGGCGTGGCGGGGTTGAGCGCGACGCCGCATTTGACGCCGAGGTCGCGGATCTGCGCGAGCACGCGGTCGAGATGCGTGCAGGCCTCCTGGTGCACGACGATGTACTCCGTGTTCGGCGTCACGTAGTCGGCCACGTAGCGGCCGGGGTCGGCGACCATCAGGTGGACGTCGAACGGGAGCTTCGTGCCCGAGGCGGCCGCCGACCGCACGACGGGCGCGCCGAAGGAGATGTTCGGCACGAAGGCGCCGTCCATCACGTCGAAATGCACCCAACCCACGACGGGGTGGCGCGCAAACAGCGCGAGCGTCTCGCCGAGCCGCGTGAAGTCCGCGGTCAGGATCGATGGTGAAAGTTTTGCCATTTCTCTACCTCTCTCAAGATTTTCTCGTACGACGCGTAGCGCGAGGGGCGGATCCTGCCGGCTTCGAGCGCCGCGCGCACCGCACAGTCCGGCTCGTGCGTATGCGTGCAGTCGTCGAAGCGGCACGACTCCGACGGCTCCGCGAATTCCGGAAAAAGCCGACCCAAGCACTCGCCCGCGAGGTCGGCCGCCTCCGACGGCTCGAACGAGGAAAACCCCGGCGTGTCGTACAGCATCGTGCCGTCCGCGCAGCGAAAGATTTCAACGTGGCGCGTCGTGTGCTTGCCGCGCCCCGTCTTGCGGCTCACCGCGCCCGTCTCCAGCCCCGCCTGCACATCATCCAACAAGCACGCGAGCAGCGACGTCTTCCCGACCCCCGACGCGCCCGCAAACGCGACGCGCTTGCCGCGCACGAGCGCCCACAGCGCATCCATGCCTTCGCCGTTCTCCGCCGAAACGATGGCGACAGGGTACACGTCCTTGTAAATCGCCGCGATGCGCTTGGCCTGGACGGGCGAGAGGTCGTCCTTGTTGATGACGACGACGGCCTCCGCGTCCGCAGCCTCGGCGCTGACGAGGAAACGATCCGTCAGCTCGGGGTTCGGCTCGGGCTCCGTCGCCGCGACGGTCACGAGAAACATCTCGACGTTGGCCACGGGCGGACGGATGAACGCGTTGACGCGCGGCAGGATTTCCTCGACGACGCCCTCGCCGTCCTTCTCGTCCGTCACGGACATCCGCACCTCGTCCCCGACGAGCGGCGTCACGCCATCCTTCTTGAAAATGCCGCGCGCGCGGCATTGCCAGACCGCGTCCCCCGTATCGACGTAGTAGTATCCGGAAAGCGCCTTGACGATGCGTCCGTCTGGCATCAGACTTCGATTTCCTCCGGCTCGTCATCGTCGACATCTTCCACAACAAGTGTGACGGTGATCTCTGTGCCTTCCGCGACGACCTCGCCGGCGGCGATCGACTGATCGAGGACAGTTCCTATTGCAATGGAATCATTCTCCACTTCATAAATTGGAACCTCCACGAACGAAACCTTGAGGCCCGACAGCCGCGCCTTGATCTCCGACTTTCTCAGCGTCTCGCCGACAAGGCCCTGCACCGTGATGCCCTTGCCCTTGCTGACGAAGATGCTGATGGCCGTCCCTTCTTTTTGCTCCGTGCCCGCCGCGGGGTCGGTGCGCGTGACGAGGCCCGCCTCATAGATGTCGCTGTACTCCTCGGCGATGTTGCCGAGCAGGAATCCCGCCGCCGCGATGGCCGCCTGCGCCGCCTCGGACGACTGCCCAGCGACCGTCGGCACCGTTTTCGTGGCGGGGCCCGTGCTGACCGTATAACTGATGGCCTTGCCCTTCTCCAGCATCTCGCCGGACTTCGGAGACTGCGCCACGACCTGGCCGGAAGGCGCGTCGCTCGCGGAATACGCCACGTTGCCGGGGCGGAATCCCGAAGAATTGATCGCAGCCTCGGCGCCCTCTTT
>JAISTF010000165.1 GCA_031272745.1 Eubacteriales Family XIII. Incertae Sedis bacterium | reverse complement strand
CCTGCTGCCGTCCGAAAAGGCTCGCGCCTACAAGATGAAGCTTGATGCCATCAAGCGAAAGGCGGGCAGGCCCGCGCAGAACGCCGCCCCGGATAATATGGGACAACTCGTCCCAAATTCCTCAGGGCTCCGCTCCACGGAGATCGTCGGCGCGGAGAGCGGCGAGAGCTACAAGCAAGTCCAGCGGTACATCCGCCTCACAAACCTGACACAGCCTCTGCTGGACATGGTAGACGAAAAACGCATCGCCTTCAGCCCTGCGGTCGAACTGTCCTACCTGCCGGAGAAAGAACAGACCGAACTTGTCGAGGCAATGCAATTGATGGACTGCACCCCGTCGCTGTCGCAGGCAATCCGAATGAAGAACGAATCGAAGGACGGAACGCTCACGGCTGATCGCATCGGCGAAATCCTGTGCGAGGAGAAGCCGAACCAGCGCGAGCGCGTCAGCTTCAAGGTCGAGCGGCTGCGGGAGTTTTTCCCGAAGAACACGACCGCCGAGCAGATGGAGCGCAAGATCATCAAGTTGCTCGACGACGAGCGGAGGCGGCAGCAGGAGCGTAAGCAACGCGAGCCCGACATCGGCAACACCCGCTGAGAAAAAATATCATTCTTCTTTCTCAGCCGGTAGACGAAGCCACAGACTTGCGTCGGCACGGAATTTAAGGAATAATTGCCTGCCGCCAAAGATGACGGCGGCGGGCAATTTACGAAAGGACGGTACAACATGGAAAGCAACAGGCAAAGCATCACCTATCACAAAGAGGGCGACTACTACTACCCCGACCTATATCTGCCGGAACAAAAGGAGTACGAGTACGGCAAGTACGGGCGGATGCGGCTGAAACATCTGAAGGAACACCGCCGGCCGCTGTATCTCAGCCTGGTGGCAAATCTGAAGCTCGGAGAGCATTTGGAGGAAATCGACCAGACTGCATATGAGCGTGTTCATAGGATTGCAAAGGAGATCGCGAGGCGCAACGGCTGCCATGAAAATCTCAAAAACACCGACCCTCTCAAATGGGTAGGGCTGATGAACAACGCCATCCATTGCGCAGAGGAGAGCGTCCTCGCGGAACTCATCTACGACTGACAGAGAAGGCTGTCCTGCCCTGTAGCGAGCACTGGTTTCGTATAGCCACGGCGCTTCGCGCCACGGCATACTCCACCGCCCGAGCCTTGCTCGGGAAGGGGCAACCGCCCCTTGAACCCCGCTTGGCAGCAGCAGCCGTTATCACTCGTGCCGGAGCATCATGCCCCGGCTTTTTCATACGCGGATTCCCGCAGGAAGGAACGCACCATGCGAAACAGAACCACGCAGCTGAACATCCGCCTGTCAGAGCACGAGATGGACAGGCTGAAAAGGAACGCCGCCCGCTGCGGCCTGTCCACGTCGGCATACGTCAGGATGCTCGTGAATGGCTATGCGCCGAAAGAGATGCCGCCCGTCGAATACGGCGAGCTGATGAGCGCCATCTATGCCGTCCACGCCGCCATCGAAGAAACAGGCGGCGCGGACGATGCCGCCGCGATCCGGAGGCTCACCGCCGCGCTGCAAGGCGCGGTCACGGCGCCGGAGATGAGAGGGGGCGGATGCTGATGGCGACCACGAAAATTTGGGCAGTCAAGGACTCCGTCGGGCGCGTCGTAGACTACGCCGCCAACGTGGACAAGACCGCAAACCCCGGCTTCACCGAATCCGACATGCAAAGCCTCCACGACGTGATGGAATACGCGACCGACGCGCGGAAAACCGAGAAGCGCTTCTTCGTCTCCGGCGTGAACTGCTTCCCAGAGACGGCGCGGGAGCAGATGGCTGCGACGAAGCGGCGTTTCGGAAAGGAGGGCGGCAACCTCGCGTACCACGCCTACCAGAGCTTCAAGCCCGGCGAGGTGGCGCCGCAGCTCGCGCACGAGATCGGCGTCGCGCTCGCTCAGGAAATCTTCGGCGGCCGCTTCGAGGTCGTCGTCGCCACGCATCTCGACAAAGGGCATATCCACAACCACCTCGTCATCAATTCTGTGTCCTGCGTCGACGGAAAGAAATACGACGACTGCAAAGCGTCTTACCGAAGAATCCGCGAAACGTCCGACAGGCTTTGCCGCGAGCATGGCTTATCCGTCATAGAGTATCCGTCCAACACAAAAACGCCGCGCCAAATCTATTTTGCGGAAAAGCGCGGCGAGCCGACGCTTTTCGGCATCCTGCGCGAGGACATAGACGACGCGATCCGCAAGGCGAACAACACCAAGGAGTTCGCCGACATCCTGCGCGGACAAGGCTACCGCCTCAACCTGAACCCCGAGCGCAAATACTGGACGATCAAAGCCCCGGGCGCGGAGCGTTCGACGCGGATGTACCGGCTGGGAAAGGAATACGCCAACCTCCGTATCTTCGACCGCATCCACATGACCCACAATCGGACCCCGTATGTTCCCTACGCCCCGATTGTCCGGCAATACAGAAGCCGCCGCCCCCAGCGTCCGCGCAGGAAGATCGGAGGGCTATACGGTCTCTACCTGCACTATATGTATCTGCTCGGCAAGTTTCCCGCGAAGCGCCACAGGCGGAGGCGCGTCCACCCCGCGCTGCGTGAAGACTTGCGCAAGATCGACCGCTTCAGCGAAGCCGTGCGTTTCCTCTGCCGCAACAAGCTCCAAACGCACAGCCAGATTGACGCGCATGAGGTCGAGACCAGAGAGCGCATCAAACACCTCGAAGCCGCAAGGACAAAGATCTACAACCGCCTGCGTCGCTGCGATGACCCGGCAGAAATCGCCGACCTGAAATCAAAACGCGACGCCTTGACCGCCGCCATCGCCCCGCTGCGCCGCGACCTCAAAACCATCGCCTTCATCCGCGAACACGACAAACACGTCAGAGACAGGATCGCGACAGCCCAAGAAATCGACCGCGCACAGCGCAGTCGTGGACAACAAACCCGACAGGCGCGTGAGCGTGACGGTGGCGATATGGAACGGTAGATTTTCGAAAAGGAGCGCAATCGTGTATACTTGTACTATGAGCTTTGATTTGGCGCAACTGAACAGCTACCGCGAAGGCAACCGCCTCGAAGCCAAGAAGGCCAAAGGCGGGCTGCCCGACAGCCTCTGGGAAACGTACTCGTCTTTCGCCAATTCGAACGGCGGCGTGATTTTGCTCGGCGTGGAAGAAGCAAA
>JAISTF010000034.1 GCA_031272745.1 Eubacteriales Family XIII. Incertae Sedis bacterium | reverse complement strand
GAATGAAGCCGTTTATGTCGGAAGCGACGCACGGGGGCGCATCGTGGTCGAGCGAGTGCCGGGGCCGAGACGCGGGACACTCGAATACTTATTCAAAGATTATTCCGGCGAGAGTTTTCACACGGAACTCGTCGACCTCGGGGAACCGGTGGGTGAAGAAAAATGGTAAGGCATGCGCGGAAAGCGCCGGAAGAGCCCTATGTGCCGATGCAGGGCGAGATCGTGCGCGTCGGCCTCGGGTCAGGCAAGGGGCATGAGCCCCAGGGACGCAGGCCGTTCATCTGCCTGAGCAACGCGCTCGTGAGCCGCTTTGCAAACATCGCCTTGTTTGCGCCGATCAGCACGACGGAGCGGCGCTATCCGCTATACATTCCGTTGGATCGTGGGCTGGAAACGGACGGTGTCGTGATGCTCGACCAGCTTGTGACGCTCGACTACACAGCGCGCGGAGCGACCTACGTCGAAACCGTCGGGGAAGCCTTCCTAGACCGGCTGCTCGAAACCGTGAAGTTGGTTTTTCAGAAGGATTGATCGGCGCGCCGGGCAACCGTTATTCATTCAAACAAATCATCCAGCGAAAGCTGAAACAGGATGCCGGCGCTCTCGGAGTTGCGCTTCAGGCCAAACGTCGTGATCATCGTCGTGTGGGCCGCTTTCCGTGTGCGCGTCTCCCGCATGAACGCGGCGGCTTTTTCCCGCAGTTCGCGGGCATATTTTTCATCGCCGGAGTTCCGCCTGCTCATCCTTGCGTCCGATGATGTTCAAATTTATATCCATGCCCCGTGTCTCCCATAATGCAACACACGACTTCTTGCTATAAGTGTACAATAAAATAGCGATAAAGCAAGTTGTTTTATTATTAAGTTTTTTGATTTTTATTGATTTTTCAATGGAATATTTCTTGTTATAGAAAAAACGCATTGCGACTTCTTGCTTTATCCCTGTTTTTTTGTGGGCTTGCAGCGCGTGGCAGGAGCCGTGATAGAATGGTTGCATGGGAACCGAAGCATCGCATGGGCGCAGCATCCTGCATATTGACGTCAACTCGGCGTACCTCTCGTGGACGGCGGTCGAGTTTCTCGCGCACGGGCGCGCGGACGACATCCGCCGGATCCCGTCGGCCATCGCGGGCGACCCGCGCTCGCGGCACGGCATCATCCTCGCGAAGTCCGAGCCCGCGAAGAAATACGGCATCAAAACCGCGATGACGCTCGCCGAGGCGCAAAGGCGCTGCCCGGACCTCGCGCTCTTCCCGCCCGACCACGCGATGTACAAGGTCTACTCCGACCGTATGTACGCCCTGCTGTGCGAGTACACGGACATCATCGAACGGTTTTCGATCGACGAATGCTGGCTTGATTATACGGGCAGCGAGAAGATCTTCGGCCCGCCGCTCGAAGCCGCCCGCGCCATCTCCGCGCGCATCAGGAAAGAGCTCGGCTTCACGGTCAACATCGGCGTCTCGACCAACAAGCTGCTCGCGAAGATGGCTTCCGAACGCGAAAAGCCCGACAAGATCCACACGCTCTACCCCGGGGAAATCGCGGAGAAGATGTGGCCGCTGCCGACGGACGAACTCTTCGGCGTCGGCCATTCTACGAAGCAGGCGCTCGCGCGCGTCGGCCTGCGCACGATCGGCGACGTCGCGCACGCGGACGCGGTGATGCTGCGCCAACTCCTGAAGCCCGTCATGGGTCAGCTCGTACACGACCACGCGAACGGCATCGACGACACGCCCGTGCTGCGCGAGGAGCTGCGCGCGGAAAAGAGCATCGGCCACAGCACGACGACGCCGCGCGACGTGACGGACGAGGAAGAGGCGCTGCGGTACCTGCTCTCGCTGTCCGAGCGCGTCGGCCTGCGCCTGCGCGACGCGGGCCTCGAAGCGGGCGTCGCCTCCGTCGAACTGAAAAACAAATCGTTCTACACCTACCGCCATCAGAAGAAGCTGCCCTCCCGCGTCCGCACCACGTCGGAAATCTACGAAGCGGCCTGCGCGATCTTCCGCGAGATGTGGCGCGGTGACGATTTGCGGCTCATCGGCGTGTCCCTCACGGACCTCGCGCCCGCAGGCGCCCGCGCCCGGCAGATCTCGCTGTTCGAGGACCCCGAAGAGACGGCGCGCGGCCGCGCCATCGAAGAAACCCAGGACGAGATCCGGAAGAAATTCGGGCGGGACGCCATCAAACGCGGCACGCTCGTGTGACCGGCGAAACAATTTTCAGAATAATATTATTATTGGATTTGCGGACACATTCACCTTGGTTTAGGGTATTATATAAGGAGCAAACGTTGCCATGCAATCATGGGAGGTGAATCATGGGCAAGAAAATCGTTATTCTCGGAACGGGCGCGCAGGGGTCGACCGTCGCGCAGCGCATGGATGAAGAGCCGAACGTGGACGCGATCGTCTGCGCGGACTACGACAAGGGGGCGGTAGACGCGCTCGTCGGCATCCTGACAAAAGCGACGGGCGTGCAGCTCGACGCGAGCAAATACGAGGACGTGCTGGCGGTCTGCGAAGGGGCCGACCTCGTCGTGAACGCGCTGCCGTTGGCGTTCGGCAAGAACGTGCTCGAAGCGGCGCTCGCGGTGAAGGCGCATTATCAGGACTTCGCGGCACCCGAGGGGCTCGTCGAGGAAAAGGAAGGCGTCGACACCTGGCTCGCGGGCATCGAATACGCGCTCGCCGAGTACGGCCCGCGGTTTGCGGCCATCGGCAAGCTCGCCGTCATGGGCACGGGCTCCGCGCCGGGGCTCATCTGCGCGGCGACGCGCGTCGCGGTGCGGCCGCTCGACACCTGCGACGAGCTGTACAACATCGTGTATGAAGGCGTCGAGGCGAAGCGCTTTCTGCCGTTCTGGTGGTCGCCGATCACGGCGCTGTCGGATATGAGCGAGGACGCGTACGCGTTCATCGACGGCAAGATCGTGCGGACGCCGGCGTACGGGCTGCCGATTTTCCGTTCGTACGACTACTGCTTTGACGGCGTGCCGCTGCGCTGCGTCGAGCACGCGCACGACGAGCCCGTCTACTACGGGATGCATGCGGACACGCATTTCAAGGGCGCGAAAAACGCGTACTTCAAATACGGCGGCGTCGGCATCCAGTTCTCGGAGCCGCTGTACCGCGCGGGCCTGCTGAACCGCGACGAGGTCGAGTTCAAGGGCGCGAAATGGACGCCGTTCGAGTACGCGCTGTCGCGCATCCCCACGCCGCCGAAGACGCGCGGGGAAATCCAGGAGATTTTGGACGAGGGGCTCGTGTCCGACACGGGCGCGATGGTCGTCGAAGCCTGGGGCACGAAGGGCGGCAAAAAGGTGCGCTCCGAGGTCCACGTCTACGCGCCGGGGCTCGTCGAGTCCTTTGAGAAATCCGGCATCTCGGCCGAGCAGTACCTGACGGGCCAGGGCGGCGCGCTCTTCACGAAGCTGTTCGCGAACGACAAATACGAGCAGACGGGGCTGATCACGAGCGACATGCTGACGGACGCGGAAGTGGACTATTACTTCGAGTCCGCCGCGGCGCTCGACATCACGCTCGACACGAAGATCGTGGAATTGTAAACGGCGTCACGGGCGCCGGCGGCGTCACGGCTTCAGCGTGACCTCGCCGGTCTGCGCGTCGACGTAGTATTCTCCCAGGGTGGCCACATGGTCACCCTGGTCTTGTGTCACGCTGATCCAATAACGGCGGGTGCCGTCCGCAGCCGCTATGGCGTTCCCCACATGATAAGTCACGCGGTCGTCGCTGATGCCGAGGTTCGCGCGGTACTGCTGCACGCAGGCGATGGCGGCCTGCGCGGAGATGGCGGCCTCGTCCCCGTTCGTGACGGTCGCGTCCTCGCCCGTACCGGCCTCGATGACGATGCCGCCCGTGTTGTCTGTGCCGCCGGCCGCGGCGGCCTCGTCGGTCAGGACGCGAACCCACATCGCGGGACGGACGGGCTCGAAATACAGGCCCGCCGTTCCGTCGTCGGGGATGATCGCGCCGTCTGCGCCCACGACCGCGAGTTCGGACGGCGTCTCCGCCGCCGCGCGCGACCAGAGCAACCAGTTGTCCGCGAGCAGCCCGGGCGCCGCCTCATGCTTGGAGATGAGGTTTGTCAGCACCGCGGCTTCGCCGTCGTAGAGTTCGTTGTTGATGCGGTTTGCCTCGTCCGTGTCGGCGCTCGTCCACTCGAACTCCGCGACGCGGTTTGCGTCCTCCGCGAAGTAATGCGCCGCTTCCGTCTCGCCGAGCAGGAAGAGGTGGTCGTCGTCCGAGGGCACGATCACCTGCTGCTCCGTCTGCGAGAACGCCGTCTGCAGGAAGTCGCCGTTGAGCCAGGTGCGCAGCGTGCTCGCCGCCCAGTCGCCACCGGCCTTTTCGTCGCTCGCCTTGGCGGCGAGGGAGTACAGCGAAAGCACGAACGCCTTGTCGCCCGATTTGTCGAGCACGATCCAGACGATGGCCTTGTCGCGCCAGGCGCCGAAGGAGAACAGGCCGCCGACCTCGGGGACGATGATCGCGGGCTGCGCGTCGGCGGGGTCGGGGGTTTCGGTTGCTTCGGTTGCGGGCTCTTGCCCTTCCGGTGGCGGCTCCGGCTGCGTTTGCGACGCGCCTTCGCCCGAAGCGCCGGCCGCTGCGGACCCGCCCGCCGCCTGTGCCGCCGCCTCGCCCTTTTCCGCCATCGACTGAAGATCCCCTTGGATGCGCGCCTTGAGGTCGTCGAGCGAGACCGCACCCGTCTGCACCAGCACGGCAAACACCACGGCCGCCGCAAGCACGGCGCCCAACACAATCAGCGGCCATTTCCGAGTTTTCTTCGCACCCTCCATATGTAGAAGTATACCTTATTTTTTGTAGGAACGGGAAGAGGCACCCCCCTATTCCGTATGTATCCGCCCGGCGAAGGCTTCCGCGGCGGCGGTGAGCTCCGCGAGCGTCGTCAGGCGGTTGACGGTGCCGCGGAAGGCGGCCGCGCCGGGGACGCCTTTGAAGTACCAGCCCGCGTGCTTGCGCATCTCAAGGACGGCCGTGTGCTCGCCTTTGTCCTCGCAGACGAGCCGCGCGTGCCGCAGAAACATCGCGGTTTTCTCTTGCAGCGTGGGGACGCCGACCTCGCTCGTGGTGCTGCCCGTGCCCGTGGTGGCGGATACGCCGCCCGCGCCGCCCGCAAATACCCACGGGTTGCCGAGCGCGCCGCGGCCGATCATCACATAGTCGCAACCCGTCTCCTCGATCATGCGCGCCGCGTCCGCGGCGGAGCGCACGTCGCCGTTGCCGATGACGGGGATGCGGACGGCGGCCTTGACGCGGGCGATCAGCGACCAGTCGGCGCGCCCGCCGTAGTATTGCTCGCGCGTGCGCGGATGGACGCAGACGGCGTCCGCGCCCGCGGCCTCCAGGGTCCGCGCGACCTCTACGCAGTTGACGCGGGCCGCGTCCCAGCCCGCGCGAATCTTCGCGGTCAC
>JAISTF010000197.1 GCA_031272745.1 Eubacteriales Family XIII. Incertae Sedis bacterium | reverse complement strand
CATCTCGCTCTCGGCGCTCTTGCTCATCTTCGAGGTCGGGTCGTCGAGCGCCATCACGCGCGCGCCCTCTTTCAGGAAGCGGCCTTCCGGTACGACCAAGGTGTCGTCGCCGAAACGGTGGTTCAGGCGAATCGCGATGTCGCGCGTCAACTCGATATGCTGCTTCTGGTCCTGGCCGACCGGCACGACGTCCGTGTCGTAGAGCAGGATGTCCGCCGCCATGAGCACCGGATAGACGAACAGACCCGTAGGCGCGGACTCGTTGCCGCGGCTCTTGTCCTTGTACTGCGTCATGCGCGAGAGCTCGCCCGTGTAGCACGAGCAGGTCAGCAGCCACGAGAGCTCCGCATGACCCGACACCTCTGACTGGACGAAAAGTATCGACTTTTTCGGGTCGAGCCCGACGGCGATGTAGAGCGCGGCCACGTCGAGGATATGGCTTCTCAGCTCGGCGGGGTCCTTGGGCAGCGTGATCGCGTGCAGGTCGACGATGCAGTAAACGCAGTCGGCCTCGTCCTGCAAGGCGACGAATTGCCGCAGGGCGCCGAGGTAGTTGCCGATGTGGATGTTGCCGGTGGGTTGTACGCCGCTGAATACTCGCATGGTTTGCCTCTCTTTTTTTGCTGGATTCTGCGACTCCGCTACGCTCCGCGCAGAATGACAAATTTTTTGTTCTATCCTTCTCTTTGCTGGATTCTCGGGACAATCCCGAGAATGACAATTCTTTATCGTTTCAATATATCTTTCTGTTACCGGTTGTACTCCGCGCGGAATTTGGCGCGCATGGCCTTTTCGATGCGGGAGACCGTCATCTGGGACAGGCCCAGGGCCTCGGCCACCTCGCGCTGCGTCATCTCCTGCAGGAACCGCTTCCGCATGACTTCCTTTTCCGTGTCGGACAACTCCGCCATCACGTTTTTCACGACCGAAGACGTGTCGAACGCGTCGTACCCCTTCTCCTCCGTGCCGAGATATTTTTCAAAGATGGGGCTGTCGCCGGCCTCCGCCGCCTCTTCGGCTTCCTGCTCCAAGGAATACGTCGAATACGCGCGACTGCTTTCGAGCGCTTCGAGGATTTCTTCCTCGGGCACCCCCATCTCCGCCGCAAGCTCCGGCACCGTCGGCACGCGGCCGAGCTCCTCGAGCAACCGCTCCTTCGCGGACGGAATCCGCATCGCGATCTCCTTGAGCCGGCGCGGGACCTTCAGAGACCACGCCGTGTCGCGGAAATATTTTTTGATTTCGCCGATGATCGTCGGCGTCGCGAAACTCGAGAACTGCACGCCTTTGTCCGGATCGTACCGCTCGATCGCGAGCACGAGCGCATAGCTCGCCACCTGGTACAGATCGTCGTAGTCGACGCCGCGTCCGGAATACTTCCGCGCGAGAATCTCCGCGAGATACAGATGCTTTTCGACGAGCTCGTTGCGAAGCTCCTCCGTCGGCGTCTCGCGGTATTTGCGGAACAGTTCCGCGATGGCCCTTTTTTCTTCAGGCGTCTGTGCCATGCCTGTATTTCTTCATGCAGATAAAGGTCCCCATCCCGACCTCCGAACGGATGTCGACCTCGTCCATGAGCGCCCGTATGATGAAGATCCCGAGCCCCCCGCTTTCCTCGATTTGGCCCGGCACCGGCTCGACGTATTCCTCGAGGTCGTAGCCCGGGCCCTGGTCCTCGACGCAGATCACGAGCTTTTCGTCGTCGAGCTCGAACGCCACGTCGTAGTGAATCGACCCGTCCTCCGCGCCGTGCAGCACGATGTTTGTGCAAGCCTCCGAGATCGCGACCTTGATGTCGTCGATTTCCTCGATGTCGAACCCCGCGTCGCTCGCGAGCGCCGACGCCGTCATGCGCACGGCCCGCACGTACTCCGCCTTGCCCGGCACGGTCATTTTCATGATGTCTGACATTTCTCCGCCCTCCTCCGAAGCGCCCGCGCGTCTACAACAAGACCTTGTCAAAACCCGAAATCGTCAGGAGTTTCTTCACGTTTGGCTTCGGATCCACCAGCTTGACGGACAGTCCCTCTTTTTTGATCTGCCCATAACATCCGATGACGACGCCGAGCCCCGTGCTGTCGATGTAATTGAGCTCCGACAGATCGATGCGGATGTTTTGCTTTTTCTCCGCGAGCGCCGTCTCCAGCTGCGTCTTGAAATAATGCGCGTTGCTGATGTCCACCTCGCCGACGAGCTTGAACTCCCACACGCCTTCCGCTTCATTGTTGTTTGCGTTAATCGACATTGCCACTTTCGTCTTCCTCCTCATCCTCTTCCTTCGCGACCTTCGCGAGCGCGATGATCTGCGCGTCTTCTCCGACCTTCATGATCTTGACGCCCTGCGTCGCCCTCCCGAGCACACGCACGTCGCCGGCCTCGATGCGAATCAGGATGCCGTCCGAATTGATCAGCATGATCTCGTCGCCGTCTTTCACGACGCAGGCGCCGATCAGCTCGCCCGTCTTCTTGATCTTCTTCTTGTCATACGTCAGCAGCCCCATGCCGCCGCGGTGCTGCACCGTGTACTCCGAAACCGGCGTCCGCTTGCCGAGCCCGTACTGCGTCACGACGAGCAGCTCCTCGTCCGGTTGCACGAGATCCATCGCGACGACCTCGTCCCCGTCCTCGAGGTTGATGCCGCGCACGCCGCCCGCCGTCCGGCCCATGCTGCGCACGTCCTCCTCCTTGAAGCAGATGCTCTTGCCGAACTTCGTCACAAGGAGCACGAGGTCGCTGCCCGAGCTCTGCTTGATGCCGATCATCTCGTCGCCGTCCCTCAGCGTGATCGCGATGAGGCCCGTCTTGCGGCTCGTGTCGTACTGAGACAACGGCGTCTTCTTGATCGTCCCCTTCTTCGTCACGCAAATCAGGTAGCGGTCCTCCGGGAATTCCCGAATCGGCATCAGCGCCGTGATGCGCTCCCGCTGCATGAGATTGAGGAAGTTGATCGCCGGCGTACCCTTCGCGGTGCGCTGCGCCTCCGGTATCTCGTACGCTTTTATTTTATGCACCTTGCCCGTATTTGTAAAGAACATTAAATAATCATGCGTCGACGTGATGATGAGGTCGCGCACGAAATCGTTGTCTCTGGTCGTCAGCGCCTTGATGCCCTTGCCGCCGCGCCGCTGGATCTTGTACTCGTCCGCATCGATGCGCTTGATGTAGCCGAGGTGCGTCAGCGTGACCGCGACGCGGCTCTCCGCGATGAGGTCCTCTTCTTCGATCTCCTCCGCGGCCGCCGTGATTTGCGTCTTGCGCGCGTCGCCCCATTTGTCCTTGATCTCGAGCAACTCGTCCTTCACGACGCCCATCAGCTTCGCCTCGTCCGCGAGCAGCTCCTTGTAGTACGCGATCATCTTCTTGAGCTCCGCGTACTCCTTCTCGATCTTCTCCTTCTCCAGCCCCTGCAGCCGCCGCAGCTGCATCTCGAGGATGGCCTGCGCCTGCAAATCGCTGAGTTTGAACCGCTCCATGAGCCGTTCCTTCGCGTCGTCGTAGCTCTCGCGGATCGTCTTGATGACCTCGTCGATGTTTTCGAGCGCGATGAGCAGCCCCTCCAAAATATGCGCGCGCGCCTCGGCCTTCTTCAGATCGTAGACCGTGCGCCGCGTCAAAATCTCCTTCTGATGCGCGATGTAGTGGAGCAGGATTTCCTGCAAATTGAGGATGCGCGGCTCGCCGTCGACGAGCGCCAGCATGATCATCGAATAACTGGTCTGCAGTTGTGTCTGTTTGAACAACCGGTTCAGCGTCACCTGCGGATTTGCGTCTTTTTTCAACTCGACGACGATGCGGATGCCCTCCATCGACGACTCGTCGCGGATCTCGGCGATGCCGTCGATTTTTTTCTCGCGCCAGATGTCGCCGAGCTTTTCGAGCAGGTTTGTCTTGTTGAGCTGGTAGGGGATCGACGTGAAGACGATCTGCTGCTTGCCGCGTTTCGTCTCCTCGAACTCGTGCGTCGCGCGCACGACCACGGAACCGCGCCCCGTCTTGTAGGCGTCCCTCGCGCCCTTCTTGCCGAGGATGATCGCGCCCGTCGGGAAATCCGGCCCCTTCACAATCTTGCAGAGCTCGTCGACGCTCGCCTCGGGTTTGTCGATGAGCAGCACGGTCGCGTCGATGACCTCTTTCAGATTGTGCGGCGGGATGGACGTCGCCATGCCGACCGCGATGCCGTTGCTCCCGTTGACCAAGAGGTTCGGGAAGCGAGACGGCAGGACGATGGGCTCCTTTTCCTCGCCGTCGAAGTTGGGCATGAAGTCGACGGTCTCCTTGTCGATGTCGCGCAGCATCTGCAGCGCAAGCGGGCTCATGCGGGCTTCCGTATAACGCATGGCCGCCGCGCTGTCGCCGTCGATGTTGCCGAAATTGCCGTGCCCGTCGATGAGCGGATAGCGAATCGAAAAATCCTGCGCCAGACGCACCATCGCGTCGTAGATGGAGCTGTCGCCATGCGGATGGTATTTGCCCATGACGTCGCCGACGATGCGCGCGGATTTCTTGTGCGGCTTGTCGGGCGTGATGCCGAGTTCGCTCATGCCGTAGAGGATGCGCCGGTGGACGGGTTTGAGTCCGTCGCGGACGTCGGGCAGGGCGCGCGCGACGATGACGCTCATCGCGTAGTCGATGTACGAAGTCTTCATCTCCGAGTAGATCTCGGTTTGAATCAGTTTCATTTCGTCGATTTGGTCAGCCATTTGGTCTCCTAAATATCAAGATTTTTCACGTACTTCGCGTTCTCCTCGATGAAGCGGCGGCGCGGCTCCACCTTGTCCCCCATGAGCATCGAGAAAATCTCATCCGCCTGCGCGATGTCGTCGACCGTCACCTGGATCAGCGTGCGGTTGCTTTTGTCCATCGTCGTGTCGCGCAGCTGCGCCGCGTCCATTTCGCCGAGGCCCTTGTACCGCTGGATGTCCCATTTCGCGTTCGGGGCTTCCTCGGTGAGCCGTTTCATCAGGCGGTCCTGCTCTTTTTCCGAATACGTATAGTGCACGTCCTTGCCGCGCTTCACCTGGTAGAGCGGCGGCTGCGCGATGTAGACGAAGCCGTTCAGCACGAGCGGCTTCATATAGCGGAAGAAGAACGTGAGCAACAGCGTGCGGATGTGCGCGCCGTCGACGTCCGCGTCCGTCATGATGATGATCTTGTGGTAGCGCAACTTCTCGAGGTCGAACGTGTCGTCCTTGCCCGGCACGTCGATGCCGCAGCCGAAGGCCGTGATCATGTTTTTGATTTCGTCCGAGGACAGCATCCGGTCCTCGTTTGCCTTTTCGACGTTGAGGATCTTGCCGCGCAGCGGCAGGATCGCCTGGTACTGGCTGTCGCGGCCGAGCTTGGCCGAGCCGCCCGCCGAGTCGCCCTCGACGAGGAAGATCTCCGACAACTCCGCCGATTTCTCGCGGCAGTCCGCGAGCTTCCCGGGCAGGCTGCCGCCGCCCATCAGGTCTCTGCGCGCGATCTCGCGCACCTTCTGCGTCTTCAGCCGCACCTTGTAGGTCGCGATGATTTTGTTCAGGATGTCCTTGGCCTGCGACGGGTTTTGCTCGAGGAAGGCCATGAGCCGATCGTTTGTCGTGCTCTCGACGAAGCCGCGGATGTCGGAGTTTCCGAGCTTGCCCTTCGTCTGCCCTTCAAACTGCGGCGTCGCGAGCTTCACGGAGATGATCGCGGTCAGCCCCTCGCGCACGTCCTCGCCCGTGAAGGACTCGTCCTTTTCCTTCAAGAGCCCGCTGCGCCGCGCGTAGTCGTTGAAGACGCGCGTCAGCGAACTGCGAAAGCCCGACAGGTGCATCCCGCCGTCGACCGTGTTGATGTTGTTGGCGTAGGTGAAGATGCTCTCGCTGTACTGCTTCGTGTACTGCATCGCGATCTCGACCTCGGCGTCGCCACCGCCCTCGGAAGAGGAGCGGGACGCCTCAAAATAAATCACGTCGCCGTGGATCGGATCCTTGTGCTGGTTTTGGTGCTTCACGAATTCGAGGATGCCACCCTCGTAGAAAAAGACTTCTTTTTTCTTTTTGCCTTCGCGTTCGTCGGCGAGCGTGATGCGCACGCCTTTGTTGAGGAAGGCCATCTCGCGCAGGCGGTGCTCCAGCGTGCCGTAGTCGTATTCGAGCTCGTCGAAGATCTCCGGATCCGGCTTGAACATCGTACGCGAGCCCGTCTTCTTGCTCTCGCCGACGATTTCGAGTTTGCTCGTCGTCTTGCCGCGCGAATACGTCTGCTTGTAGACGTAGCCGTCGCGCTGGATCTGCACTTCCATCTGCTCGGACAGCGCGTTCACGACGGACGCGCCGACGCCGTGCAGACCGCCGGACACCTTGTAGCCGCCGCCGCCGAATTTGCCGCCCGCGTGCAGGACCGTGTGGATGACCTCGACGGCCGGAATGCCGAGCTTCGGGTGCGCGTCGACGGGCATGCCGCGCCCGTCGTCTTCGACGACGATCGAATTGTCCGCCTGGATCACGACGTCGATGTGTTTGCAAAAACCGGCGAGCGCCTCGTCGACGCTGTTGTCCACGACCTCGTAGACGAGGTGGTGCAAGCCCCTCGGCCCCGTGCTGCCGATGTACATGCCCGGCCGGGTGCGTACCGGCTCGAGCCCTTCCAATACGGTGATTTGTTCCGCGTCATAGCGTTGTTGTTCGACGTCCGGCGTCATGCGTTCCTACCCCTTCTCCTTTGAATCGGAATATTTTCTACATATTATATATAAGCTGTTTTTTCAGCTCTTCATTATACCATATAAAGTGGTTTTCGCACAGCGTCCGCCCCCGCGCTGTCACTCAAATGTAATACTGTGTTCGCGCCCCCGCGCGGCGGTCATTTTTCGCCCGCATAGTAGCGGATGTCCTCATCTTCGTGGAGCGTTGTATGAAAAAGACCGGCCTCCATCCGGTCTACAAACTCCTGCGGGTTCATCAGCCCGCGCGCATACGAATTTGTGAGCAGGGCCTCGTCGCGCGTCACGATGGCGTCCGCTTCGATTTTCTCCGCGCAGCGAATCAGCAGGGCGTCTTCAAAATCCCAGATGCCGGACCGGAGCGCTTCCCTGCAATTTTCGCCCGTCACGGAAACCACCCCGAACGTGTCGAAAATATCCACAAACCGTTCCCTTCCCCGCTCTTTGCCGAGCATCCGCACGAGCAGATGGAAAATGTCCGTCGCGGTGCTGGCCGTGATATAGGCTTGCATCCTGTCCTCTTCCATGTAGTCGATCAGCCTGTCCGCCGCAAGCGCAAATTCCCCCCGCTGCGCAAACGAGTCAATCACGACGTTTGTGTCCACAAGTACGCGTATCATCTGTTCCAAATCCTTTCAAACCGCATCCGGTCCACGTCCTCGTCCGTCAGCGTCGACGGCAGGCAGCCGCGCAACCGTTCCAGCGCCGCGACTTTGTCCCCTTTTGCGCTTGTCAGTTTCGCGACGGTTCTTCCGTGGATGGTGATATAGACGTCTTCCTGATCCGCCATTTTCACGTATTTTCCGGCGTGTTCCTTCAGTTCCGATACCGAAATCTCCATCGTTTTCGCTCCTTTTTCACAAACAAAACAGGTCTGTTTATAAAGACACAATAGCACGGTTTTGTTATTTTGTAAAGACCGAAAATCGGAAATGGGGCGGGGGCGGGCCTGTGGATGGATTTTTCCATAGAACGGGCGTGCTTGCGGATAAGGTTTGCGCGGCGCGAAATCCCGCGGAAACTTGTCCCCAGAAAACTTGTGGATAACTATGGCGTTTTTGTGGATAAGTTTTGCTTTTGCGTCTTGCAGCGACTCCGTTTGCGTGGTATCTTAGTCATATTCGCTTCGCTTGGGGTATGGACAGAAAGCACTTGGGGTAGAAATGAAATCAACAGCCGAACTTTGGGAGATGACGCGCACGTCACTGAAACAATCTGTGGAACAGCGGGATTATCAGGCGTGGATCGAGGATCTGGAGCCTCTCCGCTACGACAAACAGGCGGGCGTCTTGTATTTTTCGGTGGAAAACGATTTCCGCCAGGCCCAGCTCGAACTGAAGTATTCGGACAAGATCGCGCAGGCCGCCAGCGATGTCTGGGGGGCGCCGGTTTTGCTCAATTTCGTCCTTCCGCACGAACGGTCCGCGCATGGCGCCAAGATCGAGCATGCGGAGAAGGAAAACCCCGGCTTGGAAGGCGAGAACATCTTCAACCCGCGCTACACCTTTGACAATTTCGTCATCGGCGACAACAGCCGCTTCGCCGCGAAGGCCGCGCAGGCTGTGGCGGAAGCGCCCGGCAAGGCGTACAGCCCCCTCTTCATCTACGGCGGTTCGGGCCTCGGCAAGACGCATTTGATGAACGCGATCGGCATCTACGTGCTTGAGCATTTTCCGCGGCGCAAGGTGCTCTATGTCTCCTCGGAAACGTTCACCGAGGAGTTCGTGAGCGCCAATCTCCAAAAGAAGATGTCCGAATTCAAGTCGAAATATCGCGGCATCGACGTGCTGCTCATCGACGACATCCAGTTCATCAGCGAAAAGGAAAAGACCGTCGAAGAGGTCTTCAACACCTACAACACGCTGTACAATATGGGCAAGCAGATGGTCTTCACAAGCGACCGGCCGCCGAAAGACATGCTCGGCATCGACGAGCGTCTCCAAAGTCGCCTCGGCAGCGGTCTTTTGGTCGACCTGCAGCCCCCTTCTTATGAAATCAAAGTCGCGATTCTCCGCAAAAAAGCAGCGCTCGACGGCATTCCCGAGGACGAGGATCTGATGGAAGTCATCAATTTCATCGCGGAAATCGTCCGTACGAACGTCCGCGATCTCGAATCGGCCTTCAACCGCGTCGTCGCGTTTGCGAAGATTTCCGGCTCTTCTTTTTCAAAGGGCTTGGCAAAGCAGATATTGAAAGACGTCGTCGCGATGAGCGGCCTCGGTGCCGTTTCCTACAAAGACGTCAAAAAAACCGTCGCTTCTTACTTTGGCATCACGGTCACGCAGATTGATTCCAAGGAGAGGACGAGTTCCCTCGCGCTTCCGAGGCAGATTGCGATGTATCTGACGCGCGAAATGACGGCTCTTTCTTTTCCTCAGATTGCAAAAGCCTTCTTCAAGGACTATTCCACCGTGCATCACGGACATGATAAAATAAAGGCGGAAATCAAGATAAACGCGCAACTTGCAAGCATTGTAGAGGAGCTTCGGGAAAAAATAGAAGAAGAGTGTTGACAGCTATCCACAAAACCGAAATAATATCCATATGGTTTATCCATAAAGAAAAGAGACGAAAAACGGCTTTTTACGGTTGTCCATAGAAGTTATCCACATATCCATAGGACAAATAACAAAAAAAATTTTATTGAAGAAAGGAAAAAATCTGTGAAAATCATCTGCAAGAAATCAAATCTCGTCAAGGCGCTCGGAATTGTCACAAAAGCGGTTTCTCCGGTTTCCACGCTCGGCATCACGAAAGGCGTGCTCATCAAAACCGAGGGAGACTTAAAGATCAGCCTTTCGGCGACGGACATCCAGCTCGCGATCACGACGGGCGTGTCGGCCATCGTGAACGAAGAAGGAGCGGTCGTCGTGGATGCGCGGATGTTTTCGGATTTTATAAGAAATCTGCCCGAAGAGGACGTCGTGCTTATGACGGACGAAAAGAATATTCTTTCGATTCGCACGGAAACGACGGACAATGAAATACAAGGCATTGAAGAGAGTGAATTTCCCCGCATCGAAGGCGCGGAAGAGGGAAAGAAAATAAAAGTGGAAAAAGCGGCGCTTCGGGAAATGATCGAAGGGGTTTGCTTCGCGGCGAGCACGGACGAATCGCGCGGCGTGATCACGGGCGTTTTGTTTGAATTGGAAGAAGGTAATATGGCGCTCGTGGCACTCGACGGCTACAGGGTGGCCATCCGCAGGGATTACAGGGAAGAGCTGAAAGAAGAGAAGCTGACCGCGGTCATTCCGGCGAAGATGCTGCGCGAAGCGGGAAAAATCCTCGCGGACGCGGGAACCGAGGAAGCGGAAGCGACGCTTGAAATAGGGGAAAACAGAGCCGTGCTCGAAACGGAAGACACAGTCGTGCGCATGAACCTGCTCAACGGGGACTACATCAAATACAAAGAGGTGCTTCCGAAAGAGTTTTCCGTGAAATTTGTGGCCCGGCGCGAAGAGCTTTTGAACGCGGTGGAGCTCGCGGGAATTCTGAAAGCGGAAGACGGAAAATCTTCATTCGTCCGTTTTTCCATAACGGATGATTCGCTGATTGTTTCTTCGCGTTCCAACGCGGGGCGCGGGAAAGAAACCGTGGCGATTGACAAAGAAGGGGAAGATTTGGAGATTGGGTTTGATGCGCGGTTTTTGAAAGAAGCGCTGCGGGCCGCGGGGGAGGAGTCGGTGGTGCTGGAATTTGGGACGAGTATCAGTCCGGCGGTGATGAGGGCTCTTGAAGGGGATGCGTTTACGTATTTGATTTTGCCGGTACGGTTGTCAACGGTGAATATATAAGGGAGTATTTTATAGAAGGACGAAAAATATATTTATAAAGCTCCGCAAAATGGTGCATTTTGCTTTGCTTCATAAATATATTTTTCTATCATGTGTATGAATACGAGAAAGAGAAAAATAAAAAAAATTATAAAGCTCCGCAAAATGGTGCATTTTGCTTTGCTTCATAATTCTTTTTTATTTTTTTGGGGGATTATCGCATGATCATAAAGAGTTTGGAGTTGCGGAATTTCAGGAATTATGAGGGGGGAGAGGTTTTTTTTGATGAGAGGCTCAATTTGGTTTGCGGGGAGAACGGGCAGGGGAAGACGAATTTGATTGAGGCGATCAATTTTTTGTCGATGGCGAAGTCGTTTCGGACGAGGAGAGAGGCGGAGTTGCTGCGGGAGGGGGAAGCGTCTTTTTTTGTGAAGGGGGTTTTTGAGAAGGGCGGCGCGCCGTATACGGTGGAGATCGTTTGGTCGGCGAGCGGGCCGCACGGGGCCGGCGTGCGAAAATTCGTCGTGAACGGGGCGGAGCGGAGTTCCGTGGTGGATTTGCTCGGCGGGATTTATACGATCGTGTTTTCGCCGGAGGATCTTGCGGTGGTGAAGGGGGGGCCGGATGTGCGGCGGCGGTTTTTGGATCGGGAGATCATCTTGCTCCGGCCGCTTTACTATCACAAGCTGAAGAAATACCGGGGGATTTTGAAAAGCCGCAACGCGCTGTTGAAGCAGGACGCGCCTTCGCCGGAGCTGTTGGACGTCTATGACGAGCAGCTTGCGGAGGCGGGCGCGGCCGTGATGGAAGAGCGCGTGTCGTACATCGCGGCGCTTGCGGAGGAAAGCGCGGAAAGCGTGAAGCAGATTTCCGACGGAAGGGATGCGCTCTCGGTTTCTTACAGTCCGTCCTTCTCGGGTCTGTCCCGGGAATCCTGCAAAGAGGACTTGCAAAAAAACCGCGACCGCGATCTCTTCCTGCACGCGACCGAAACCGGCCCGCACCGCGACGACATGGCGCTCACGCTGAACGGACGCGACCTGCGCATCTACGGGTCGCAGGGCCAGCAGCGCACGGCGGCGCTCTCGCTCCGGCTCGCGGAACGCGCGCTCATCAAGCGAGAGACGGGCGAAGACGCGATCCTGCTTTTGGACGACGTGATGAGCGAGCTCGACGCGGGAAGGCAGGAACGCATCCTCTCGGTCTTTCGGGACAACCAGGTTTTTGTGACGACGGCGGAAGTGCCGGACTATCCCGCGGGCGCGAACGTGTTCACGGTTACAGAGGGAAAAATTTCCTTTTGACAGCGCGGGCGCGGGCGCATATAATTGTAGGGCTTGTGTGTGCGAGCGGGAAAAGCCGGTTTGGAATTCAGGGCCGGATGACAGATAGAAGGAAGAAAGGAAGTAACGGACAGCATGAAGATGACGTATCAGCCGAAGAAGCGGCAAAGGCAAAAGGAACATGGTTTTCGCAAAAGAATGTCGACGAAAAACGGGCGCAACGTGCTGAAGCGCCGGCGGTTGCGCGGGCGGAAGAAACTTTCCGCATAGGGCGCGGGAGATGGCGCTGAGGCCGGAAATCCTGCGGAACAAAAGGGATTTCGACCGGCTGTACAAGAAGGGGCGCTCGATCGGGGACAGATATGTAGTCCTTTTCACGATCCCGAACGGACTCCCGTATAGCCGGAGGGCCTTCCTCGCAAGCAAGAAAGTGGGCAAGGCCGTGGCGCGCAACCGCGCGCGGCGGCTCATGAAAGAGAGTTTCCGGTTGATGATGAAGGAGGGAATCCTTCCCGAAGGGTTCGACATCCTCTTCATCGCAAGGAGCACGATCGCGGGGAAGAAGCGGCAGGACGTCGAGGCGTCCATGCGCAAAGCGCTGATCAAGGGAAAAATCCTGAAATGACGACGGCAAACGCGGCGTTGGGAAAAGCGGTGGCGCTGGGCATCCGCGGCTACCAGCTTTTCGTGTCGCCTTGGCTGCCGCCCACCTGCCGGTATTATCCGACGTGTTCGGCGTATTTCATCGAGGCGCTCGGGAAATACGGGTTCCTCAAGGGCAGCAAGCTCGGCATCCTGCGCATCCTGCGCTGCCATCCATGGCATGAGGGCGGGTACGACCCGGTGCCGTGAAAAACAGACGGGCAAAAACGGTTATTGTAAAACACGGACGGAGGGAACGATTTGTCCTGGTATTATGAAATTTTCGGAACGATCGCAAAGCCGCTGGGGGTGTTGCTGTCGTTTCTCTACGACCACATCGGGGTGTACGGCATCACGCTCATCGTGTTCACGCTGATCGTGCGCGGGTGCCTGTTCCCGCTGTACGCGAGCCAGATCAAGGGGCAGATGAAGATGCAGGACATCCAGCCGAAGATGCAGGCGCTCCAGAAGAAATACGCGGGCGACCGGCAGCAGCTCGGCATGGCGATGCAGCAGCTTTACAAGGAGGAGGGGTACAACCCGATGATGGGGTGCCTGCCGCTGCTGATCCAGATGCCGATCCTCATGGGGCTGTTTGTGCTGCTGCGCAATCCGGTCGCGTATATGGCGCAGGACAATCTGCGGATGATCCTCGGGTCGCACGAAGGGTTTTGGTGGATCACGGATCTGTCGCAACCGGACCAGTGGATCCTGCCGATCGTGACGGGGTTGACGACGTTTGCGTCGATGAGCATGACGGGCATGGGGATGCCGGCGACGCCGCCGACGGGCGACGGGCCGGATATGAGCGCGCAGATGCAGCCGATGATGAAGATGATGCGGGTGTTCATGCCGGTGTTCATCGTCGTGATGGCGCGCACGATGCCGGCGGGGCTGTCGGTCTATTGGATGATCGGCAATCTGTTTACGGTGGTACAGACCTGGATGCTGAAGCGGATGCGCACGAAGGCGATGAACGCGCGCACGGCCGCGAAGCAGACGGAATGATTTTTTTCAATAATGATAGTGTTGTTGGTTTGAAACGGAGGACGACATGGACTACACGGAAAAGTACGGGGCGGATGTAGACGAGGCGGTGCGGTTGGCGCTCGATGAGCTGCATTGCACGGAAGACCAGGTGATGGTGACGGTGCTGGAGGAGTCCTCGAAGGGCTTTCTCGGGCTCGGCAGCAAGCTCGCGAAGGTGCGCGTCGAGAAGATCACGGACGCGGGACCCGATGAGGATTTGACGCAGGCGGAGGCGATGGCGCTCGCGGAGAAAAAGCCGCAGACGAAGGCCAACCACGATTTCCGCAAGAAGCCGCGCGCGCCGCAGGCGGCGGGCGATATGGGCGGCGGCTCGGGAGAGCGCGGCGGCGGGCGGTCAAGGGATCGCGACCGTGACCGTGACGGCGGCGGGCGTTCGCGGGACCGCGACAGGGATCGCGGCGGGCGGCCGCGGGACGGTGCGCGCGACGGCGGCGGGCGTTCGCGGGATCGTGACCGCGACCGCGACAGAGATCGCGATCGGGATCGGGAGCGCAGCCGCGGGCGCGAAGCGGAGGATTATTCGGATGTCGAGATCGATCTCTCGGGCGTCCAGCGTGTGTCGGAGCCGATCGAAAATCTCGTGCCGGATCCGGACGGCGTCGCGCCGACGTTCCTTGCGGAGGTGATGGGCAAGATGGGGCTCGTCGTCGAGGTCGAGGGGCAGAAGAACGACGAATGCAGCTATGTCGAAGTCAAGGGGCAGGACGTGCGGATGGTGATCGGCAAGCGCGGGCAGACGCTCGACGCGCTCCAGTATCTCGCAAACCTCGTGGCAAACAAGGATCAGGAAACGTACCGGCGCGTGATCATCGATGTCGAGGGCTATCGTTCGCGGCGCGAGAAGACGCTGGAGGAGCTCGCGGTGAAGCTCGCGAAGAAGGTCATCAAGACGGGGCGGCCGGCGCGGTTGGAGCCGATGAATCCGTACGAGCGCAAGGTGATCCATGCGACGTTGCAGCCCGTGGACGGGGTGACGACGAGGAGCGAAGGCGACGAGCCGTATCGTCGGGTGATCATCGAGCGGACGTAGGCGGCTGCCGCCTTGGGCTATGGCAGAAAGTGAATTTGATACGATAGCGGCGATTTCGACGGCACCCGGGGAGGGGGGCATCGGGATTGTGCGGATGAGCGGGGCGCGCGCCGGGGAGATCCTGGCGCGCGTTTTTGTGCGGCCGCTCACCGCTGTTCACAACGAAACATTTCCCGATCGGGCGATGGTGTACGGGCATGTGGTGGATCCGGGGTCGGGGGAGGTCGTGGATGAGGTGCTCGCGGTTTTGATGCGGGGGCCCGGGTCTTATACGGGGGAGGATGTTTGCGAGATACAGTGCCACGGGGGGACGGTGCCGTTGCGGCGGATTTTGGAGATTTGTTATCGGGAAGGCGCGGCGCCGGCGGCGCCGGGGGAGTTCACGAAGCGGGCGTTTTTGAACGGGCGGATCGATCTGGTGCAGGCGGGGGCCGTGGCGGATTTGATCCGCGCGGGCACGGAGCGGTCGTACCGGGCGGCGCGGGCGCAGGCGGAGGGGCGGCTTTCCGCGCGGATTCGCGAGGCGCGGGAGCTGTTGCTTTCGGCGCTCGCGGAGGCGGTGGCGCGGATGGATTATCCGGAGGCGTTTGAGGATGAGGGGAAATCATTGTCATTCTCGGGCTTGTCCCGAGAATCCAGAAAAATTGTGGATGAGTTGTTGGCGTCGGTGGAGGAGGGGCGCTTGGTGCGGGACGGGCTCAGGGTCTGCATCGTGGGGGCGCCGAACGTGGGGAAGTCTTCTTTGTTCAATGCGCTCGCGCGGGAGAATGCGGCGATCGTGACGGCGGTGCCGGGGACGACGCGGGACGCGTTGGAGATTTGGCTGAACGTGCGCGGGATGCCCGTGATGCTCGTCGACACGGCGGGCATCCGCGAGGCGGCCGGCGAGATCGAGGCGCTCGGCATCGAGAAGAGCCGCGAGCGGATGGCGGCGGCGGACGTGCTTCTTTTTGTATTGGACGGGAGCCGGCCGATCACGGACGAGGACCGCGCGGTCGCGGCGGATTTGGACGCGGGGAAGCGGACGTTTTTGGTTTTGAACAAACAGGATTTGCCGCAGGCGGTTTCGCCGGAGGAGGCGCGGGCGTTGGCGCCCCATGCGGGCGCGGTGATTTCTTTGTCGGCGGCGGGCGCGGATAGCGGGCGGCAGGATGCCGCCCCTACAACCACAACCGTAGGGGACGGGCTTGCCCGTCCCGCAACCCCGGACGACGCGGCGGGCGTGCGGGCGCTCGAGGAGGCTTTGGTGCGGGTGGCCGGAGAAGGGGCGCCGGCGGCGGGCGGCGGCGCGCTCGTGACGCGGGCGTGGCAGGCGGAGTTGCTTGCGCGCGCGGCGGCGGAGCTCGACGAGGCCGAAGAAATCTTCGCGCACGGCGACGCGCCGGAGTTTGCCGAGGTGAACCTGCGCGCGGCCTACGAGGCGCTCGGCGAACTCATCGGCGAGACATACACGGACGACATCCTTGACCGCGTCTTCTCCGACTTTTGCGTCGGAAAGTGACCCTGTTATTCCCAAAAAACGGGCGGGCTCATTCCGTTTGGATCCAGTGAGCGTAGAGCGAGAGCCAGAGGGCTTTTTCCGCGGGGTCGCCGGGTGCGTAGGGGGCGCTGAGCGCGCCGACGTTTTCGAGCACCGCCGCGCGGATCGCGGCCGCCCAGTCGACGGCAATCCGGTCGTAGCCTTCCTGTGTGAAGTGGACGCCGTCCGGCCCTTGATATAGTTCCGGCGCGGCGCTGACGACGGCATACATGTCGGTGCCCGCGTAGACGGCGGGGTCTTCGCTGATGATTTCCTGCACGGCTATGCGGTAGGCTTCGAGCAGGCCGAGGTCGAGGGCCTTGCCCAAGTTTCCGGAAGTGTTGGCCCACGGCGCGGTGTGCAGGATCACGATTTTTGCGCCGGCCTGTTCGACGGTCGCGATCACGGTCTGCAGGCCCGCTTTGTAATCGGCGGGCTGGACGGCGAAGGCGGTGTTGGCGTCGTTCGGGCCCATCATGATGCACACGACGCCGGCGTCGTTTTCCTGTATCGTGGCGACGGCGTTGTCCAAGACGCCTTCGTCGTTGGCCGCCCACTGCACGGAGGTCTTGGCGCCGGCCGCGAGGTTGACGGCGCGCCAGCCGTCCCCGAGAAATTGTACGGTGCGGTCGACGGCGGGCGTCTCCGCGGTCGGCATGACCGAGCCGTCCGGCGCGAAGCCGAGCTCGCCCATCGTCAGGGAATCGCCGATGAAGACGACGGTTTCCTCTTCATTTTTTTTCGCGTCCCAGCCGGTGAAGGCGAAGCCTTCGCGCGCGGGAATCGTTTCCGCGGTATACAGGGGGGCGAAGTTGCCGCCGTCCGTCAGCGTTGTTTTCAAGGAGTCGCTTCCGTCCGGAAAAGCGCCTTCGGTGGTTTTCAGCGTCACGTCGAAATCGTTGTTCTCTTCCGCTTCGGGCTCCTCGGCGGGCGGGACCGGCGTCTCGGATTCCGCGGGCTCTTCGGCGGGGGGCTCCTGGTTTGTGCTGTCCGCGGTTTGCGGGTCTTCGGCCGGCGGCTCGGCGGTCGGGTTCGCGGGTTTCGTCATAGAATAAAGAACGCCCAATGCAACCACAAGGGCAATCACCAAACACAATAAGAGTTTGCCTTTTCCGGACATCCGTTACCGTACCTTTCCGATGACGTTATTTTATCATATAATGCAACCATGTGTGATTTTGATGTCATTGTGATCGGGGCGGGGCACGCGGGGTGCGAGGCGGCGCTGGCGGCGGCGCGGCTCGGGCGGTCTGTGCTTTTGCTGACAATGCAGCTTGAGTCGGTGGCGATGATGCCGTGCAATCCTTCGATCGGGGGGACGGGGAAGGGGCAGCTCGTGAAGGAGATCGACGCGCTCGGCGGGGAGATGGGGCTGCTCATCGACCGGTGTTTCATCCAGAGCCGGATGCTGAACCGGTCGAAGGGGCCGGCGGTGCATTCGCCGCGGGCGCAGGCGGACAAGGCGCGGTACCGGGAGGAGATGTTGCGGGTGCTCGAGGGGCAGGCGGGGCTCACGCTGCGGTGCGCGGAGGTCGTGGATTTGCTGCTGCGCGGTGGGGACGAAACTCCTTCGGAGGCTCGCTCCGCAAATGCCGTGCCGACCGCTTCGGAGGCTCGCTCCGTTTGCGGGGTGAAGTTGGCGGGGGGGGAGGAAGTTTTTGCGGGGGCGGTGGTCGTGGCGACGGGGACGTATTTGAACGGGCTCGTGCATATCTCGGACCGGGCCCGGGCGAGCGGGCCGGCGGGGCTTTCGGCCTCGGTAGCGTTTGCGGAGAATTTGAAGAGGCGGGGGTTTGCGCTGCGGCGGTTCAAGACGGGGACGCCGGCGCGGGTGCTGTTTTCTTCTTTGGATACGTCCGTGATGACGGAGCAGCGGGGGGACGAGCCGGTGGAACCGTTTTCGTTTTTGAACGAGGGGAAGGACATCGGCGGGAACCGCGCGTCGTGCTGGCTGACGTATACGAACGAGGCGGGCCATCGGATTGTCAGGGAAAACATCGAGAAGACGGCACCGTACGGGGGGCATACGACGGGGACGGGCCCTCGCTACTGTCTGTCGATCGAGGACAAGGTGTCGCGGTTTCCGGAACGCGGGCGGCATCAGGTGTTTTTGGAGCCGGAGGGTTTGTCGACGGAAGATGTGTATGTGCAAGGGATGAGCACGTCGCTGCCGGAGGAAATCCAGGAGCGTTTCTACCGTTCTATCGACGGGATGGCAGACGCGAAACTCTCGAAATATGGTTATTCCATTGAATACGACTGCATCGATCCTTTGACGCTTTTGCCGTCGCTCGAATCGCGGGCGGTGCGCGGGCTGTTTTTTGCGGGGCAGGTGAACGGGACGAGCGGGTACGAGGAGGCGGCGGCGCAGGGGCTGGTCGCGGGGGTGAACGCGGCGCGGTTTTTGGGCGGGCTGGAGCCGTACGTGCCGGACCGGTCGGAGGCGTACATCGGGGTGCTGATCGACGATTTGGTGACGAAGGGGACGGAGGAGCCTTACCGGATCATGACGTCGCGGGCGGAGTTCCGGCTCGTGCTGCGGCAGGACAACGCGGATTTGCGGCTGACGGCGGCGGGGCACGCGCTCGGGCTGGCGTCGGAGGAGCGGCTGCGGCGGTGCGAGGCGAAGCGGGCGGCGGTGGCGGCGTTGCTAGCGGGGGGCGCGGAGGCGGAGGCTCGCTTTGTGCGTCTCCTTAGCGGGCGGCATGCTGCTTGCTCCGCTCGCAGCACACCGCAGGCGGAGGAGACGAGGAAAACAAAAGGGGTTTTCGCAGAGCAAAGATTGTTGGCGGAGTTTCCGGAGCTCGGGCCGGCGGTGCTCAGGCAGGTGGAGATCGAGCGGAAGTATGCGGGGTATATCGAGAAGCAGCGGCGGCAGGTCGAGAAGTTTCGGAAGATGGAAGCGCGGCGGCTTCCGGAGGATTTGGATTACGCGGCGATGGATGGGCTGCGGATCGAGGCGCGGCAGAAGCTCGCGGCGCAGCGGCCGGCATCGCTCGGGGCGGCCTCGCGGATCTCGGGCGTGTCGCCGGCGGACATCTCGGTGTTGATAGTGTATCTGGCGCAGCGAGAGCGGAAACAAAGGAGCGCAAACATTTGAAATATTTCTTGAAAATAAAAAAAGTAAAGCCGCCTGTTTTGGTCAGACAGACGGCCACTTAACCCATTGGGGGTGACCGCCGACCACGAGCAGACGCCCCTGCGACAATAGTATATATATAGGAGAATGCGATTGTCAAGTATTTTTGGGAATAATGAGACGGCCGAGGCGCGGGCGCGGCTGGAGCGGGGGCTGCGGGCTTTGGCGCGGCGCGAGGAGGTCTCGGAAGCGGAGGCGCGGCGGCTTTTGGATGCTTCGTTTGCGGATGCGCTGATGGAATTGATGGCGTTGGTGTTGGAGCGCAACGAGACGGTGAACCTGACGGCGATCACGGAGCCGGTGGAGTTTGTGGAGCTTCAGATACTGGATAGTCTGGCGCCGGTGGGGGCGGTTTTCTCGAAGCATCACGGCGGGCAGACGGATGCTTGCTCCGATAGCAACCAAAGTGAGGGGCGCAACACTTGCTCCGCTCGCTGGTCCTCGTCGCGTGAAATTCTACGCGCTCAATCGCCTGCAAATCCGAAACTCGCGCTTCGCGCTCAAACAGTCGGATTTGCGGACGGCGATTTCGCTGAGAATTTCTACGCTCCTGCGGAGGCTCGCTCCGCAAGCGTTGCGCCCCATGCGGTGGAATCTTGTGACAACGAGCCGCAGAGGGTTGTCGATGTGGGGACGGGGGCGGGGTTTCCGGGGTTGCCGCTGGCTTTGCTGTATCCGGAGAAGCGGTTTTTGTTGATGGATTCTTTGCAAAAGCGGATAGATTTCATCGAGTATGCTGCGGAAAAATTGGCGCTCAGGGGTGTGCGGGCGGTGCATGCGCGGGCGGAGACAGCCGGGCATGACGCGGCGCTGCGCGAGCGGTTTGATCTGGCGGTTTGCCGCGCGGTGGGTGCGTTGCCGGTGATCCTCGAGTATTGCCTGCCGTTTGTGCGCGTCGGCGGGGCGTTGATTGCGTACAAGACCGTGCGGGCATCCGGCGAAATCGAGGATAGTTTGCTTGCGCGGGAGATGTTGGGTGCGGCCGCGGATATGGAAATAATTTCCTATCAAGATTTGTTGCCGGATCGCGCCCACGCTTTGTATGTGGTGCGCAAGGAGCGGGCGACGCCGGAGAAATACCCACGCCGCGAGGGGATTCCGTCAAAAGTTCCTTTGTGATGAAGGTTTTGTTTATCTCGACTGCGCGGCGCCCACGAGAGGCTTGGTGCGTTCTCGCCTGATTTTTCATAGCCTTGCTCGCAAATTTTGGAGCGTTTGCAAAAACTCACTTCGTTCAGACAATGCAAACGCAAACCAAAATTTTTGCTCGCTACAGCTTGAAAAAATCAAGGCTCGACGCAAGACGCCCCTCGTGGGTATCGCGCAGCCGAGGTGTGCAACGCGAAATGTTTCACGTGAAACATTTTGATGTACGGCAGCAAAGTGTTTCATGATTGTTTCACGTGAAACATTTTCTTGCAAACGCATTGCACAACGGGAGCAAATCCTCTATACTAAAAAACGACGCAATGGCTTGCGCAAAAAGGAGGAGGCATGGGAAAGGCAATCGCGATTTTCAATCAAAAGGGCGGCGTGGGAAAGACGACGACCAATATCAATCTGGCGACCTGTTTGGCGCTCAAAGGCAAACGGATTCTCATCTTGGATATCGACCCGCAGGGAAACACGACGACCGGTCTGGGCATCAACAAGAAAGAGCTGGAGTATTCGCTGTACAATGTGCTGATTGATACGGATGTCGATCCGAAGGACGCCATCATCAGCACGGGCATCCCCAATCTGTGGATCATCCCCGCGAGCGTGGAACTGGCGGGCGCGGAAATCGAGCTCGTGGAGCTCGAAGGACGGGAGCGCCGTTTGAAAAACGCGCTTGACCGCGTAAAGGGCGACTATGACTATCTGTTCATCGACTGCCCGCCGTCGCTCGGCCTGCTCACGATCAATTCGCTGACGGCGGTCGACAGCGTGCTCATCCCGATTCAATGCGAGTTTTACGCGCTCGAAGGCGTGAGCCAGCTGATGAGCACCATCGAACTCGTGCGAAAAAATCTCAATCCGGATCTGGACGTGCAGGGCGTCATCCTCAGCATGTTCGACGGTCGCACAAATCTGTCCATCCAGGTCATCGAAGAAGTGAAAAAATATTTCCGCGACAAGGTATATTCCACGGTCATCCCGCGCAACGTCAAATTGGCTGAGGCGCCGGGCTTCGGCCTTCCCATCACGCATTATGATCCGCATTCCAAGGGCGCGGAGGCATACCGTGATTTTGCGGAGGAATTCCTTTCCGACGAGGAAAAAAGGACGGTGTTGGCATGACGGGGAAGACAAAAGCGCTCGGGCGCGGCCTCGACGCGCTGTTCGGCGACATGCAGACGCCCGTTTTGACGACAAGAAGGCAGCCCGCTTCCGAAAACCCATCCGAAAAACAGCCGCCCGCCGCCGCGCCGGAAAACGCGGTGCTCTATCTCGACATCGACGAAATCAAGCCGAACGGGATGCAGCCGCGCCAGACGTTCGACGCGGAGACCATCGAAGAGCTCGCCGCGTCGATCGAGACCTACGGCGTGATTCAGCCGATTCTCGTGAAGAAAACCGACCTCGGCTATGAGCTGATTGCGGGAGAGCGGCGTTGGCGCGCCGCGCGCAAGGCCGGCCTGCGCGAGATTCCATCCATTGTGAAAAACGTCACGAGCGAGGAAAACGCGCTGATTGCGCTCATCGAAAACATGCAACGCGAAGACCTGAACCCGCTCGAAGAAGCGGGCGCGTACCGCACGATCATCGGCAAATACCGCATGACGCAGGAAGCGCTGTCGCGCGCCGTCGGCAAGAGCCGCTCGCACATCGCGAACACGCTGCGATTGCTCAAATTCCCCGAGGAAATCTTAGAATACCTGCGCACGGGCGCGCTGTCACAGGGTCACGCGAACGCGCTCGGCGCGGTGCGCGACGAGGCCACCCAGCAGAAAATCGCCGAGCGCATCGTGAGAAACGGCCTGTCCGTCCGCGAGGCGGAGCGCATCTGCGCGGACGCCGCGCACGGCAGGGAGAAGCAAAAACGCCGGCCGCGCAGGGATGCCGCAAAATCCGAGGACATCCGCCGCGTCGAAGAGGAGCTGACCTCGCTTGTCGGCACAAAGGTCGTCATCAAGGGCACCCGCGCCACGGGAAGCGTGGAACTCCAGTATTTTGAGGAGGACGGCCTCGACGAAATCGTCGAATTCCTTCGCGCCGCCGGAAAAAGCAGGGGATGAGCACAGGAAGAAACGCGTTAGAAAAGTTATTGGAAGGATTTCCCATATCCGCCTGGCTCTTGGACAGGCAGGGCGAGATTCTTTTCATGAACGAGGAGATGCAGGAGCTTTTCGGCGACCTCACCGGCAAGAAGGCGGCGCTCGTCTACGGCGACCAGGTGCCGCGGGACGCGTCGGGCAATCTTTCGCAGCCGGCGGGAGACGAGGGTTTTTTCGATGTCGTGCTCGCGGACGTGCCCTTTCGCCTCTCGGCGAAGGACGTGGACCTCGGGGACGAGGGCTGCTTCCGCGTCGAATACTATGAGGACATTTCGGAGACCCGCCTGCTGCGGGAAAATCTGACGCAGGAGCTCGCGAAGGTGCGCGCCGAGACGGCCATCGCGCAGAGCATCCAGCGCAGCATCCTGCCGGCGGACGGCCTGCACTGGGACGCGCTCGCGGTGAACTCCGTCTACCTGCCGGCCGACGATCTCGGCGGCGATTTCTTCGACGTGCTGCGCATCACGGACGACACCTTCCTGCTCTACATCGCGGACGTCTCGGGCCACGGCATCCAGGCGTCGCTGCTCACGGTCTTCATGCAGGAGCGCATCCGCGCCAACGCAAACGAAAAAAGCGCCTCCGAAGGAATGGCGCATCTGCTGGGATTGTTATTGAAGGAATTCACGGAGCTCGGCATCGACGGGGCCATCTATGTGACGATGGTGCTGTGTCTCTACGACCGGCGCGAGCGGACGCTGTCGGTCGCGAACGCGGGGCACAACTGCGCGCCGCTCATCGTGCGCGACAATGGGCGGCCCGAGGTCGTGCAGGTGCGCGGGATGCCGATCAGCGTGATCTCGGAGCCGGACAGCTACGAGGAGGAAGTCGTGATCATGCACCCCGGCGACCGCCTCGTGCTGTACACCGACGGCATCGTCGAGGAGGTCGACGCGCTGACGCAGCGGGCCTACGGGCACGACGGCGTGCGCGAGACGGCCGAGCGCTGCCACGCCTACGACGGCAAATACCTCGCCCACGCGATCGCCGAGGAATCCGCGAAATACAGCCTGCTCACGGCGAAGGACGACCGCACCGTCGTCGTCGCGGACTTCCTGTCGTGAGCGTTTTGAGGGAATAACAGGGCGCGGTCGGAGCTGATGACGGAAACCATTCGCATTTACACAGACGGGGCCTGCTCGGGCAACCAGTTCGAGACGAACACGGGCGGCTGGGGCGCAATCCTCGAGTACGGCGGGCGCGAGAAGGCACTCTTCGGCGGCGAGGCGGACACGACGAACAACCGCATGGAGCTGTGCGCGTTGATCGCGGGGCTCGAGGCGCTCAAAAAGAAGGGGTACGAGGTGCACGTCTTCAGCGACAGCAGTTATTTGACGAACTGCCTGCGGAACCGCTGGTACGAGCGGTGGCGCGGGAACGGCTGGATGACGCAGGCGAAGAAGCCCGTGGAGAACCGCGACCTGTGGGAGCGGCTGCTCGCGTTTTTGCCGGACTACGAGTTCCGGTTTTTCTTGGTGAAGGGGCATGTGCGGCCCGACGCTTCGGACGGCGTGCTGCGGAGGGCGTTCGCGCGGTTCCGCGAGCACAACGGGGACGGGTTTTCGTACGAGGAGTTTTTGCACGTCGTCGCGCGCAACAACGAGGCGGACGCGCTCGCGAACCGCGGGGTGGACGCGGCGCGGGCGGGCGGCGGTGTGGGCGGCGACGGCGGCTCGGGGCTGTCACATGCCGAAGGCGCGGAGTCGTTCTGACGATGGCGCTGTCCCTGTGTTCGTTTTCCAGCGGCAGCAGCGGCATCTGCTTCCTGTTCTAATGCGGCGCGGTCGCGATTTTGATTGACGCGGGCATCCGCGCGTCGCGGATCCTCGCGGGGCTCGAACGGACGGGCACGCCGCGCGCGCAGGTGAAGGCGGTGTTTGTGACGCT
>JAISTF010000121.1 GCA_031272745.1 Eubacteriales Family XIII. Incertae Sedis bacterium | reverse complement strand
GGACTTTCCCGAGGAAAGCCTCGTTGTTTTGCGACACGTAGGCGAAGTCCTCCGCCTTGGCCGCAAGTTCCAGTTCCTCCGCGCGGCTCCCAAGCGTCCGCGCGCCGATGTTGCGGCTCGCGCCCTTGATGCCGTGCACCGTGATGGCGTAGTCCGCCAGCGTCTCCCGCGTCACGCCCGCCGATTTGTCGGCAAGCTCCGGCGTGTTCTTCACATAGGAGCGGACGACGTCCAAATATGCCTGCTCGTCGCCGCCGAAGCGCGACAGCCCGTCCGCAAGGTCGACGCCTTGCACCTGCTTCCCGTCAAACAGCCCGCTATTCATTTGCGTTTCCGCATCCATCCCGTCTCTGTCCCCGACGACCTCGCCCTTGGCCGCGAGCTCTTTTTCGAGCTGCTTGTCGCGCACCCAGCGGTTGATGACGTCGTCGAGTTTCATGATGTCGATCGGCTTGCTGAGGAAGTCCTGGAAGCCGTTCGACAGGAACATCTCGTCGTTGCCGATGATCGCGTTCGCCGTGAGCGCGATGATCGGAAGATTCTTCGCGTACTCGGTGCCGATTTCATTTTTGATGATGTGCGTCGCCTCGATGCCGTCCATCTCGGGCATCATATGATCCATGAAGACCGCGTTGTACTCGCCCGCGTTTTTCCGGATGAGTTCGATGGCCGCCTTCCCGCTCGTGGCCGTGTCGACCTTCATGCCGTACGGCTTGAACAGGCCGCGCGCCACGTCGAGATTGGTCGCGACGTCGTCGACGACGAGGACTTTCGCGTACGGGATGAAGGCGCGCACGAAGCTCGCGTTGCGGTCGCGCTTGCGGTCCGCGTAGCGGAACGCCTTCAGGTTTTCGATGACCTGGGCGCCGATCTTCTCGTCGGTCAGCCATTCCTGGGCGAGGGTCACGCGGAAGGTGGACCCCTCCCCGTAGACGCTCTCGACCTCGATATGCCCGCCCATCATCTCGACCATGCTCTTCGTGATGGCGAGGCCGAGGCCCGTGCCTTCGATCTTGCGGTTTTTCTTCGTGTCGACCTGGCTGTACTCGCCGAAGACGGTGCCGAGGTTTTCCGGCTTGATGCCGATGCCCGTGTCGCGCACCTCGCCGATGAGCCACATCTTCTTCGGGTCCGCCTCGTCGCGCTCGCAGCGCATGCTCCACACGACGCTTCCTTCCTTTGTATATTTGAAGGCGTTCGACAGAAGGTTGTTGAAAATCTGCTTCACACGCAATTCGTCCCCGAAGAGGCGCGCAGGAAGCTCGCCGTCCATGTCCAGCCGGAACTCGATGGGCTTGCTGCCGATGCGAATGATGTTGAGCGTCACGGTGTCGTTGATGAGGCTCGGAATGTCGTAGTCCACCGGCACCAGCTCAAATTTCCCGGACTCGATTTTTGAGAGATCCAGTATGTCGTTGACGAGGCCGAGCATCGTCACGCCCGAGTTGTAAATTTTCTCGAGGTTGCTCTGCGTCTCTTCGGGGCTGTAGTCTTGCGTCAGCGTGAGCTCCGAGAGCCCGATGACGGCGTTCAGCGGCGTGCGCATTTCATGGCTCATATTCGCGAGGAAGTCGCTCTTCGCGTTGTTTGCTGCTTCGGTCGCGCGCGTCTGCTCGGCGAGCTCGGCCGTGCGCTCCTCGACGAGCGCCTCGAGCTGCACCTGCTGCTCGCGGCGGTGCCGCATCAGCACGAACATCAGCATGATGACGAAGGCGAGCAGCGCGCAGATGCCGATCATATACCAGGTCTGCCGCTGCGCCGCCTGCTTCTGGTAGTCGAAGGTCATATGCTTCCAGCGGTTGTCGATGCCGACCGTGTCGACGAGGCCCTGCGCCTTGTCCATGATGCCGGGCAGGATCGTCTCATCGAGGTTGTAGCCAAACTGCGACGCCGACGAATAGTCAAAGATGAGGTTTGTCTTGAAGCCGGAGTTCTCGCGGTAGTTCGTCATCGCGAGCAGGCGGTTTTCCGTCGCCATGAGGAAGTCCACGTCGCCTTTTTCGAGCGCATCGAAGGCGTCGTAGATATTTGTGTACGTCGTGGTGCTGGCGTTGTCCGGAAACCACGCCCGGAACATATTCGCATAGCCGGTGTTCTCCACGAGCGCCGTGTTCGCGTACAGCACCTGGTTGATGGAGATGCTCGGCGTGTCGCTGCGCGAGATGAGGACGTAGTTGTCTTCCGTGTACGGGTTTGCGCCGAAGATGTATTTCCCCACGCGCTCGTCCGTGCGCAGGAGCTCCATCGTCATCGCGGCCTGCCCGCTCGTGAGCAGTTCGAACACCTCGGGCCATTCTGCGCCGGGCGCGTTGACGATCTCGAACCGCAAGCCCGTGATCTTCTTGATGTCGGAAAGGACGTCCATTGCGATGCCGTCGTACATGCCTTCCTTTTCGTTATAGAAATTGACGGGATAGTTTGCGCCGCTGACCGCAATCGGAATCTGGAGCTCGTTTTTTATGTGCTCGTCGTACCACGCGCGCTCCTCTTCCGTGAGGCTTGAGAGGAAGGTCTGCTGGCTGAAATCGAGGTCGCCTTCCGTGTAAAACTCGTTGAGCTCCGCCAGCCCGCCGTCCGCGAGGTAGCGGTTGACGGCGGAGATCAGCGGCGCAAGCTCCTGATGCTTCGACGCCATCCCGACGCTCTTGAACGTGAGCGGGTCGAACGGTTTGATTTCGACGTCCGCGCACACCTTGAAGCCGTCGATGAACGTCGCGTCGGCCATGAAGATGTCGAGCTTCCCGTCGCGCAGCATCTCGATCGCTTCATTGCCGTCGCTGACGAGGACGACGTCGTAGTTGTATCCGGGCGGGTTGTCCTCAAGGGCTTTGGCCGCCACGCCGCTCTTGCCGCGCAGCCCGTACTGCACGGGGCGCTCCCGCGCGATGTCCTCGAGGCTGGTCGAGTGGAGCAGCCGCACGGTCTGGAGCGCGCGCTCGCCGATCGTCTCGGAAACGACGAGCCCGTCCGCCTCGCTGCCGATCATGAACTCGCCGGAGAAATCGATCTCGCCCGCGCGCAGCAGCTTGTCGAGCTGGTCGCCTTCATATACCTGAAGGTTGAACGGGACGCCGAAGAACGTCGACAGCCGTTCGCAGAATAATTGAGAGAAACCGCCGACACTTCCGTCCTCCCGGTAGAAGCAACGGGAGCTTTCCAGCATCCCGTAGGAGATCGCTGCTCTCGAGGAGAGTGCATGTTCAACAGCAGCGATTTCCTCTTCCGTGATACCCGGGAGATCCCTGAAAGTATCGGCGGTATGAAGCGATTCGCCGGGGATGGCGAACGCAACTGGGGCTATAACCATCGATGCCGCGAGCATCAGCGCCGCAAGAGCGCCGGCCGCCGCTTTTCTGACCAAACAGAACCTGTTCTTCTTTTCCGCATTTGCCATAACGTCTTTCCCCCCGGTGCCCTTTTCGGGCCATTCATGGCGCCCTTTCGGGCATTTCGCTTTTTCTAAAGCTACATTAACGTTTTGTTGCAATCCTATATGTATCATGTTACATGAATGTTTGTCAAGGGGTTTTTTGAAAATTTTTTTGGAATAATGAAAAATTCCTCTTGTTTCTGCGGTTTTTGGATAAAAAAATATTTTTTCTGCTACGCTTATGTCAAAGTTGGGTGAAAGTTATCATAAAAATGTGCACGGGTTTTCGCTAGAGATTCGAAATTTTTCAGCGTTTTGGGGTTGACGGCGAAGCCGCGTAAATGGTAAGATAGCCGCAACATGGGGTTTGCTTTAAGCAACTTGAAACGGATGATATGAGGGAAAACGGATGACATGGGTGGATGGCAAGCAGCTTCTGACAATCAAGGAGTTTGCGGAACTTGTAGGCGTGAGCCACGCAACGTTGCGATATTATGAAGATTTGGGGCTGATGGCGCCTGCGGTGCGGGCGGACAACGGCTATCGGTACTACGACCCGATACAAATTCTTTCTTTTAACATTCTGAAGATTCTTCGGAAATTGGACATTCCGATCAAAGACATCCAGCAGATGATGCCGAAGCGGTCGCCGGAATTCGTCCTGCAGATGCTCGAGGACCAGGAACGTCTCATCAACTTGAAGCTTGACTGGCTCCGCGAGGCCTACGCGATCCTGCACATGGAGCGCAACCTGCTCCACGACGGCATGGAGGCGCGCGGCCACGAGGACGAGATTTCGATCCGGCATCTGACCCGCGAATACATCAGCCTCGGCCCCGCCAACGATTTCTCGGGCGCGAAGAGCCCCTCGGAGCCGATGCTGAAGTTTTTCAAGAGCATCGGCGTCGACGAAGAGAGCGTCTTCTATCATGTCGGCTGGTACTACGAGGATTTCGCGGGCGCCGCGTCCACGCCGCAACGGCCGACGGCCTACTACACGGTCAACCCGAAGGGGCGCAACGTCCGAGAGGAAGGCGATTTCATCGTCGGCTACTCGCGCGGGTTCTACGGCGACCTCGGCGACATCCCGCAACGCATCGCGGCCTTCGCCGAGAAAGAAGGCATCGTCCCCACGGGCCCCTGCTACGCCATCCACCTCTTCGACGAACTGAGCATCCAGGATCCGACGCAGTACCTGCTGCGCCTGACGGTGGGCTTCACGAAGAAATAAGGCGGCGGGCTCCGCAGTCCCCGTGAATTTTTCTTGAAAAAGACTCGATTTCGAGTTATTATAAGATTCGGTGTTATTTTACCCTGTCTATTGGAGGTAGGCTATGGATTTCAATTTGACAAAGGAACAGGAATTTGTCAGGAAGATGGTGCGGGACTTCGCGGTCAAAGAGGTCGAGCCGATTGCGGCCGACGTCGACAACGAGCACCGGTTTCCTCAGGAGAATGTCGAGAAAATGGCGAAGCTCGGCATGCTGGGCATCCCGTTCCCCAAGGAATGGGAAGGCGCCGGGGGCGACAACCTTTCCTACACGATCGCCGTGGAGGAGCTCTCGCGCGTGTGCGCGACGACGGGCGTCATCGTTTCGGCGCACACCTCGCTGTGCGCGTGGCCGATTTTCAATTACGGCACGGACGAGCAGAAGCAGAAATATCTGCCCGACCTGTGCGCCGGCCGCAAGCTCGGCGGATTCGGCCTGACGGAGCCGAACGCGGGCACGGACGCCGCGGGTCAGCAGACGCGCGCCGAGGACAAAGGCGACCACTGGCTGCTGAACGGCTCGAAGATCTTCATCACGAACGGCGGCGTCGCGGAGACGTTTTGCGTCATGGCGATGACCGACAAATCGAAGCGGACGCGCGGCATCTCGGCGTTGATGGTCGATAAGGCTTTTCCGGGATTTTCGATCGGCAAGATCGAGGACTCGATGGGCATCAAGGGCAGTTCGACGGCCGAGCTCGTGTTCAAGGACGTGCAGGTGCCGAA
>JAISTF010000108.1 GCA_031272745.1 Eubacteriales Family XIII. Incertae Sedis bacterium | reverse complement strand
CGGCGTATCTGGGCGAGGCGGGCATAGAAGGGCTGTACAAGAAGGCGGTCGGGGATGCCGCGAAGGTGGCGGCGATCGAGGCGGCCGCCGCGGGCGGGGACCACGACGCCGCTCGCGCGGCGCTGAATGATTTTTCGGCGGCGCGGTTTGCGGCGACCAACGCGGACAGGGAAGCGGGGTGGGATAAGGAAGCCGGCGCGCGCGTCGCGAAGCGCCGCGACTTCGCGAAGGACCTTTTGCGCAAGAAGGTGCTGCCGCGGTTCTATGCGCGCAGTCTGGCGGACTATGAAGCGGAGCTCGCGCACACGGAGCCGTTTGTGCGGACGCTGCGGCGGCTCGTCCGCCGCTTCCACGAGCTGTACACGGAAGTGAAGCGGCGCGAAGGGCTCATCGACTTCGGCGACTTCGAGCATTTTGCGCTCGAGATTCTTTCGGACGAAGGCGTCGCGGCCGAGTATCGCGCAGCCCTGCGGTACATCTTCATCGACGAATACCAGGATTCGAGCCCGATCCAGGAGGCGCTCATCGAACGCGTTCGGGGAGAGGACAACGTCTTCTACGTCGGCGATGTGAAACAGAGTATCTACAGCTTCCGCAACGCGAATCCGCAGCAGTTCATCGACAAATACGATGCCTTTCCGCCGAGCGGGGAGGATGTCCCGCCGAAGGCTTTGGCCGCGTTGCCGGGGAAGGACGTGCGCATCGACCTGTCGAACAATTTCCGCAGCAAGCGCGGCATCGTGGCCGCGGTGAACGCGGTGTTTGCGCGCGTGATGGACAAGCAGAGCGCCGGCATCGACTATGACGAACGCGCGCAGCTTGTGCTCGGGCTCGAGTACGAGCCGCGTTGGGATACGAAGCCGGTGTTGCATTTGGTTGAAACGGCGGGGGATGAGGATGTGCGTGAGGTGGTTTCCGAAGCGGAGGCGGAGGCGGCATTCGCGGCGCGGCTGATTGCGGAGACGGTGGGGCAGCCGTTCTTTGACACGGGGACGCAGACGGAGCGGCCGTACCGCCTTTCGGACATCGTGGTCCTGCTGCGCGACGCGAAGTCCGACGCGAGCCTGTTCCGGCGCGTGCTCGAAGAGCACGGCATCCCGGCGGTCACGGATCGCGGCGAGGGGTATTTCGAGACGGTCGAGATCGACGCGTTCCTCGGCCTGCTCTCGGCGATCGACAACCCGCGCCAGGACGTGCCGCTCGCGGCGGCGCTGCGCGCGCCCGTGTTCGATTTTTCGCTGTCCGATTTTGCGGACATCCGCATCCAGAGCCGCGAAGGGGCGTTTTACGCGGCGTTCTACGGTTATTCCAATAACGGCGCCGATGCGGGTCTTCGTGCGCGGTGCGCGGCGGCCATCCGGCAGATGGCGCGGTGGCGCGACGAGGAGCGGTTCATGCGGCTCGATGATTTTCTGTGGAAGTTGATGCGCGAGAGCGGGCATTACGAGCGGGCGGGGGCGATGCTGCGCGGGGCGCAGCGGCAGGCGAACCTGCGGGCGCTGCTCGATCGCGCGGCGGATTATCAGGCGGGGCGCGTGCGGGGACTCTACGGGTTTTTGGCGCACCTCGCGGAGCTTCGGGAGCGGGCGCGGGTGCCGCAGGCGCCGCTCGCGGCGGACGGGCAGGACGTCGTGCGCATCCTGACGATCCACGGGAGCAAGGGGTTGGAGTTCCCGATGGTGATTTTGTGCCGGCTCGGGAAGCGGCTGGAGAAGACGGGGCACGAGGGGAAGCTGGCGATGCACCGCGAGGTGGGGCTGGCCTTGGAGTGGGTGGATTTCGAGGCGCATACGCGGAAGCGGACGCTGCTGCACGAGGTCGTGAAGGCGCGGAAGGCGCGGGACGAGCGGGCGGAGAGCATCCGGCTGTTGTACGTGGCGATGACGCGCGCGATGGATCGGCTGCATATGGTGGGGGCGGTGAAGGACGCGGAGGCGGCGCGGGCGTTGTATGAGGGGGCGGATGCGTTTGCGGACGCGGACGTGCGCATGGCGGGGTCGTATTTGGATATGCTGCTGCCGGTGGCGTGCGGCGGCGGGGCGAAGATTGAGGTGGCTGTCGAGCGTGGCACCGGCAGCGTCGCCGAGCGGCATGCCGCTGCTCCCGCTCGCCGGTCCTCGACGCCGACGATTCCGGACGCTCCTTCGCCTGCGGAGGCTCGCTCCGGCAGCGACACGCCGCTCGACGACGAATGGGTCTACCCCTACGCGGCGGCGGCGTCCTTGCGGTCGAAGTACAGCGTGACGCAGATCGCGGCGGGGCTCGCTCGCATCGGAGAGACCGGAGGGGACGGGCTTGCCCCTACGGGCCCGCGTTTTTTTCGCGAGGATTCGGCGGACGCGTTGCTTGAAGACGCGGGCGCGCGCGGCGACCTGTCGGCGGCGGAGCGCGGCGTGGCGCTACACCGTGCGCTCGAGCTGTTGGATTTTCGCGTGGCGTACGAGCATCGCGCGGACGCGGATTGGTTTGCGGCATTTGTGTCAGCTCTTGCGGAAAACGGGGTATTAAGCAAAGAGGAAGCGGCGTCGGTGCCGACGGCTTCACTCATGCGTTTTGCAGCATCGGTGCTGGGCGAACGCGCGGCGACGGCGCCGCTTTGCCTGAAGGAGCTGCCGTTCAATATGAAGATGCCGGCTTCTGAAGCGCCGGCGGTTTGCGAAGGCGCGGCGGCGGACCTCACCGGCGAGGAGATCGTCGTGCAGGGCGTCATCGACCTGCTGCTGCGCGACGCGGACGGACGGCTCGTGGTCGTGGACTACAAGTCCGGCCGCTTCGACACGGCCCGCGCGGAAGAGGAGTCGGCGCGCATCCTCGAAACCTACGGCGGGCAGGTCGCGCTCTACCGGCGGGCAGCGGCGCTCGTCTTCGGCGAGGAGGTACGGGAAAGCTACATCTATATGACACGGACAGGGACGCTCGTAAAGGCGGCGTGCGAAAACGGTTATTGAATTCATGAAACAAAGAGAACAATTTGCATCGAAGTTTGGGGTCGTCATGGTGGCGGTCGGGTCCGCGGTCGGGCTCGGCAACATCTGGCGGTTCAGCTACATCCTTGGCGTCATCGGCGGCGGGGCGTTTCTGGTCGTGTACGTGCTGTGCATCCTGTTCATCGGGCTGCCGGTGCTGATCTCGGAGCTGACGATCGGGCGCGCGGCGGGCGAGTCGGCGGTCAGCGCGTTTCAGGAACTCGCGCCGCGGTCGTTTTGGTGGCTGGCCGGCGCGGTCGCGGTGCTCGCGTGCACGATGATCGCTTGTTACTACCCGACGGTCGCGGGCTGGTCGCTGGGCTACGCGGTCGAGTCGGTCACAAACCGCGCGGCCATCGCATCCGATCCGCAGGCGGCGTTCGCGGCGTTTTCGTCGGGGCCGAAGGCGCTCGTCTACGCGGGCCTCGCGCTCGCGGCCACGGTCGCGATCCTGGCGCGCGGCGTCACGGACGGCATCGAGCGGTGGAGCAAGGTGCTCATGCCGGCGCTGTTTGCGATTCTCGCGATCCTCGTGGTGCGGTCGCTGACGCTGCCCGGCGCGGCCGAAGGCGTGCGCTTCCTGTTTCAGCCGGACTTTTCGGAACTCACGGTCGGCGGCGTGCTCGACGCGCTCGGCCACTCGTTTTACTCGTTGTCGCTCGGCATGGGCATCATGATCACCTACGCGTCGTATATGAAGAAGGATATGGATTTGCCGCAGACGACGATCGCGGTCGTCGCGATGGACACGGGTGTGGCGATCCTCGCGGGGCTTGCGATCTTTCCGGCGGTCTTCGCGCTCGGCCTCGACCCCGCCGAGGGCGCGGGCCTCGTCTTCGTCACGTTGCCCGGCGCGTTCGAGACGATGCCGCTCGGCGCCGTTTTCGCGCCGCTGTTTTTCGTCCTCGTCTTCATCGCGGCGCTGACCTCGCTCATCAGCATCTTGCAGGTGCCGCTCGCGCTGCTCGAGGACCGCTTCGGCCTCTCGCGCGGCAAGGGGCTCGTGATTGTCTGCGCCGTCGTCGTCTGCTTCGGCACGCCGTCCGTGCTCGCCTTCGGGCCGCTCGCGGATTGGCAGGTGTTCGGCACGGACTACTTCACGTTCCTCGACCGCTTCGCGAACAACATTCTGCTGCCGATCGCCGCGCTGCTCGGTTGCCTCTTTGTCACGTTCCGGATGGGTGCCGCCGCGTCGCGGGCGGAATTCCTCACGGGCGCGCGCCACGCGGGGCATTTCCTCGCGCGCGTCTATCCCTTCGCCATCCGCTTCATCGCGCCCGTCGCCATCGCGGTCATCCTGCTCCGCGCCGCGGGGGTGTTTGCGTAGCGAACGGAAGGATGTTTGACGCGCAGGCCGCGCTGCCCGCGTTGCTCGCACCGCCCGCACCGCCCGCACCGCCCGCTTCGCGGAACCGTCGCAGATCCCCCTTGTAGATTTCCCCGCCGAGCCACAGGAAGTCCTGGGGGCGGACACGGCCGCGCGGGATGGAGAGGTCAAGGACGCCCGCCTCGCTCAGAACGTGGTAGACAAACTCGGAACAATAGAAGCGCCTTTCCGAAAAATGCGAGCGGCCGACGGCCTGCGTCGCAAGCCCCGCGTAATTGAAATCGTACCGATGGCTGTTCAGCAGAAATTCGCGAATCGTGCCGCAAATATTTTCGTATTGCCAATCCGATACGGGCAGCGCGATCACGATTCCCGGCACATGGTCCGCTTTCGCGTAGACGCCTTCCGAGAGGTCCTCTCTGTGGAAACAGCCGAGGAACGGGTTGTTTGCATATCTGCGCCCGAAGCTGAACATATACGAAAGCCCGCGATCGAGCGAAATCGCCGCGTGCGTGTATTCCGCGCCCGTCCAAAAGGACACGAGGCGCGAAAGCGCTGTCGTGCTGCGCGTCAGAACGACGTATACGGCGTTGCCGCTGTTTTCGGGTAGCCCAAGTCCGGCGATATGCGTTTTCATACAACAATCATACAAGGCCTTCATGAAGCGGGCATTGAGCGTTTCTTAAAATTGGATGAAAATGCTTGATGAAAAGGCCACGAATGTGCAAACGCTGGGATGTTCGTTATTTTCCTTTTGCTACAATTGGAATGTTGCCATATCCATTGCTGCTGTTGTTTGCGTAGGTGTTCCACGTAGGCACATAGTCTTCTTCCGCCTGATTGCCCCACAGCACCCAATTTTCACGAGTCCCGCGCGCAAACAATTCCAGATAGGGGCCACTACTACAGGATTCAATAATGTCAAAAATCTCATCCGGCTTGCGCGAGTGTTCGCGCTTCATTGTCCGCAACAGATTCACTTGGCT
>JAISTF010000066.1 GCA_031272745.1 Eubacteriales Family XIII. Incertae Sedis bacterium | reverse complement strand
CGTCCGGCCCGAACGAGGACCAGCCCGGGCCGAAGTTCGCGGACTATACGGACTGGTTCGGCGTGTTCCGGAAATATTCTCCGGAGCAGGAGTCGTGCACGCCCGTCGGCACGGTGCTCGACAGCGTGGACGATTGGCGGGAGAAGGTCGTCTTTCCGGATTTGTCAAAAATCGATTGGACGGAAGGCTCGGCGGATTTCGTGCGCGATCCGGACCGCGCGCTCATCACGCGCATGAACGGCGGCATCTTCCAGCGCCTGCACGCGCTCATGGGGTTTGAAAACGCGCTCGTCGACATGATCACGAAGCCCGAGAAGACACGGGAGTTTCTCGAAGCGCTGGCGGATTTCGAAATCGAGGTGTTTTTGCGTATGAACGAAGTCTACCACTATGACGTCATGATGTATCACGACGACTGGGGCACGGCGAAGGCACCGTTTTTCTCCGTCGATTTGTTCAAGGAAACGCTGCTGCCGCCGACCATCCGCATCTTCAAAGCCGTGCGCGAGGCCGGCGCGATTCCGTTCCACCACTGCTGCGGGCTCATCGACGCGTTCGTGCCGTTCATGGCGGGAGAGATCGGCGTCGATGCCATCGAGATCCAGGCCATCAACGACGTCCGCCATATCGTGCAGACCTACGGCGACCGGTTGACCGTCGAGTACACGCGGCCCGATCCGTATTTCTTCTACGATCCGGATACGACCGCGGAGATGGTGCAGGCGAAGGCGCGCGACATCGTCGACGTCTACGGCGCGCAGGCAAATCCGGGCGCCGGCGTCCTCATCGCGATCATTGCGCGCGACGAAGAGCTGTACTACGCGTTTCACGACGAACTCTATCGCTACAGTCTGGAGAAATACGCGGCGGCATGACAGGCCGTCGCCTCACGGCGATTCAGCCCATGCCCGGCGCCGTGCTCTCGCACGGAACGCCGCACTGGCACTGGCCGCAGCCGTAGAACACCCCGTCTTCGGAGCGCGTGCTCTTCAGGTAGGCATTGCATGTTTCGTTGCTCTTGCCGGCCATCTTGTCGATGGCGCCGGACGGGCAGCGCTTCGCACACGCGCCGCACATCGTACACCAGTCCGTCAGGCCCGTGTACGCGCGCGGCGTCGGCTCCACGGCGAGCGTCGTCACCACGCTCGCAAAGCGCCCCGCCGTGCCTTTTTTTGTGATGAGCCCGCGCGACAGTCCGAACGTCCCGAGACCGGCCGCGTAAGCGATGTGCCGCTCCGACCAGTTGCTCGTATAGGCGGGCGCGGGCGGCGCGTCCGGCTTCGGCATATAGACGGTGAGCAGCGAATCGCCGACCGGTGTCACGGCCTCATGGCCATCCGCCCGCAGCTTTTCCGCGAGCGCGCGGACCGTCTCCACGAGGCATTCCTGACCCGTGATGCGCCCCTGCTGCCACAGATCCGTCGGCACGGGCGAGGCCGCGTTGTCGGAGCGGATGCGCTCCGTGAACGGCAAAAAGAAGGAAATCACCGATTTGGCACCCGGCAGCCATTCTTCGGGCTGTTTGAGGTCGATGCCCGCCGCCTCGTTGCGGGCGAGCGAGCGGAGCACGGCATCGTCCGCCGCCGCGCATCCCGCAATCGGCGCGTCAAAAAAGCGGATGCCCGCGTACTCGGGGCGCCGCGCCTTTTCCGGCGGGACGGCGTTGGCCGGAGACCGGTCAAGAAAATCCGCGAGGAACTCCTCAGTGTCTGAGCAACTCTTGATCATTTTGCATTCTCCTTTCCGAATTGTTTGAGACAGCGGCGGCGGCCTTGCGCATGAGGTGACCGCCTTCAAAAAAGAGCAAGGCCGCGAGGCAGACGATGATCGCAAGGATCATCTCCAGACAGTGCAGAAAAAACGCGTCGGGAAGGATCGTGATGACGGGGTCTGTCTGCGCGTCGAATATCCAATAATCATTGTCAAACAGCAGCCCGTGCAGCACGACGAACGCCTGATCCCAGCCGACGGCCGCGAGCAACGCGCCCACGGCGGCGGGCACCGCGACGGCGAGGATCGCGCCGAGCTGCAGGAAACGCGGGGAGAGGCGGCGTTTGTGCATGGCACGGGCCGCTATGAGCGTCCCGATCAGACCGCCCCAATACAGCAAATGAAAGACGCCGAAAATTTCCCGTACCTCGCGGAAATGCGTGCGGCCGTTTTCGGACATCGCGAGCGTGGGGAATTCGAGCTCCGGTTCCGGCGGGAGCGGCGACCACAGATTGTAGTCGATGAGCGCGTCGTAGTTGGCGCGGACGTCCTCTTCGGACATGCCGGCCCGCGCCGCGACGTCGAACGCCTTCATGTCGTGGTAGTAGAGCGGCCGGAACATCACCGTGATCGACACCGCCGCGCCGAGGATGAGCGCCGCGACGCAAATCCCCGCCAGCACCCCCGTCACCGTGAGCCTGTTTTTCTTATTGACTTTCATAGTAAGGTATAATATCACACGAAGAAGATCATGTTTGGGAAATTGCGGTTGAACAGAATATTGTTTTTTGTCATCCTGAACGTCGCCCTCTACGCGGCGTTCCTGACCCTCGGCATCCGCGCCGAACACGGCTTCCTCGCGGACGTGCTGAAATTTGCGGGCATCCTTTCCTGCCTCTGTCTCGCGCTCTGCGCCCTCTCCCGCCCGTGGCGCGCCCGCGACGCCCGACTCCAGATCGTCTGCCTCGTGTTCACGGTCTGCGCGGACTTCTTCCTGCTCTTCACGGAGCATTTTGTCCTTGGCGTCATCATCTTCTACGGCGCGCACCTCGCGGCGCTGCGGCGCTACGCCCCGAAACGGTTTTGGCCCTTCGCCGTCGGCACCGCCGCGTACGTCGCGGTTTCCGCTGTCATCCTGCGGAATCCCGTCACGACGGCCGAGGCACCCGCGCCCGAAGCCGTCTTCTCGATCCTCTACGGCATCCTCATCGTCTCCGTGACCATCGCCGCCTTCCGCGCGGAGCAGCCGCCGAAAAACGCCCTGCTCTCGCGCCTCGGCATGTGCCTCTTCCTCGCCTGCGACGTGAACGTGGCGCTGTTCAACGCCCTGCCGCAGGGCGGTGCCGTGCATACCGCCGCCGCCGTCCTGATGTGGGCCTTCTACCTGCCCGCGCAGACGCTGCTCGCATTGAGCCCCCGCCGCTTATGATATAATGGCACCCATGGAACGAATCTTTGACCTTTTTGCAAACCTTCCCCCCGAATGGGCCGCCTTCTTCATCTCGATGTTCCCGATTGCGGAACTGCGCGGTGGTCTGATTTATTCGGCGATCGTCGGCATCCCGTTCGCGCGCGCGTTTTTGATCTGCTTTGCGGGCAACATCATCCCGATCCCGTTCATCCTGCTGTTTTTGCGGCAGATATTCAAATGGCTCGAACGCTTCCGCTGGACCGCGAAAATCGTGAAAAAACTGGAGGAAAAGGCCCGCCGCGGCGGGGAGAAAGTGAAGAAATACGAACAACTCGGGCTGTTTCTGTTTGTCGCCGTCCCCGCGCCCGGCACCGGCGGATGGACAGGCGCGCTGATCTCCGTCATCCTTGACCTTCAGATCAAACGCGCCTTTCCGACCATCGCCCTCGGCATCCTCACCGCGGGCGGCATCATGTCGCTGATTACCTACTTCATCCCGGGGCTGTTCTATTGACGCCCCGAGACCTTACTTGAGCCAGCCGTCCACGACCGTCAGCACCTCATCGAGAATCGCAATCTGCTCGCGCAGCTCCTTCTCCGTGATGATGAGCGGCGGCGCGACCATGAGGCCGGACAGATGGTTGTACGTCCAGAACCCCTTCTGTTTCAGCAGGCCGAGAACTTTCGCCGTCTCTGCGCCCGTGAGCCGCTCCTTCGTGCGGCGGTTTTTCACGAGCTCCACCTGCGCAAACAGGCCGATGTAGCGGGACTGGCCGACGCATTTGTGCTTCTTCGTCAGCTTGTCCAGGAGCTCTCCGAGCAGCTTGCCGTTTTTCGCGACGTTCTGCGGAACCTTGAGCCGCTTGTACTCGTCGATTGCCGCGCAAGCGACCGCGCAGCCCATCGGGTGCGCCGAATACGTCAGGCCGTTCCACATCTTGTTCTCTTCGAAGTAGTCCGCGATCTCCTTCTTGACGATGACGCCGCCGAGCGGCACATAGCCGCAGGTCGACCCCTTCGCGAACGTGATCACGTCCGGCACGACGTCAAACTGCTGGAACGCGAACTTCGTGCCCGTGCGGTAGAACCCCGCCATGACCTCGTCGCAGACGAGCAGGATGCCGTGCTTTTCGCAGATCGCCTTCATGCCTTTGAGGTAGCCCTTCGGCGGCGCGAGCACGCCGTTGGAGCCGACGACCGTCTCGACGAAGACGCCCGCGATGAGGTGCGGCCCTTCCTTCTCGACGGCTTCCTCGAAGAGGCCGAGATAATAGTCCGTCACGTCGGCTTCATTTTTGAAGCTCACCTGCTTCGGCGCGCGGTACGCGTACGGCCCGTCGAAATGGAAGAACCCCGGCACGCCCGGCTCGGCCGGAAAGCGCCGCTCCTCGCCGGTCAGCGAGCTGCTGCCGAACGTGGACCCGTGGTACGAATTGTACATCGAGAGGAATTTCCAGCGCCCTGTGTACTGCTTGCAGATGCGCAGCGCGTTTTCGTTGCTCTCCGTGCCGGCGTTCGTGAACAGCACCTTGCCGCCCTCGAACGCGGGCCCCGCGAACTCGACGAGCTTCTTTGCCGCTTCCGCGCGCACGTCGATCGCAAACGCGGGCCCGATGAACGCCATCTTCTCGGCCTGGTCCTTGATCGCTTCGATGAGCGCCTTGTTGCCGTGGCCAAGGTTGCTGTTCACGAGCTGGGAGCTCATGTCGGCGTAGCGTTTGCCGTCCTCGTCCCAGAAATAGATGCCTTCCGCCTTCGTGATGACCAAAGGCTGAAGCGCTTTCTGCGCGGACCAGGAATGCAGGTTGTATTTTTTGCTTACTTCTCGGATTGTGCTCATGTTATCACCTTCTTTGCTTATTTGAATGCACTCCGAATCTTATCGCTGAAGAGCTCGTCGTCCGACGGCTGCCAGTTCGGAATCTCGCGGCTGACGTATGTGAAGTTCAAAAGGTCCTTCCACGTCGCGTTGTGCGAAATGCTGTTGTGGCCCCAGGTGCCGCAACCGAGCGTCATCGACACCGGATAGCCGCACGTCCAGCTGCCGCTGTTCACGAGCGACTGCGGCTGGTTCACAACGACTTTGCAGACGGGGATGACGTCGCCGAGCTTCGTCACGCGGTCGTCGATCTTTGTGTGGATCGAGACGGAATGGCCCTTGCCCTGGTATTCGAGGATGTTCAGCATCTGCTCGAGCGCCTGCTCGAAGTCCTTCGCCTTGCGGACGCCCGCGACCGGCGAGAGCTTCTCACCCGTGAACGGGAACTCGTTGCCGTAGCCGCCGTTTTCCTCGACAAGGAGCAGCTTCGTGCCTTCGGGGACATCGACGTCCGCGAGGCGCGCAATCTCCGCGGCCGGACGCGCGACGATGTCGCGGGACAGGTCGTGGTTGGCGGGGGACGCCGGCCACATGGTCTTCAGGATGCGCTCCTTCTCGGGCGTGCCTTCCTTGATGAGGACCGCGCCGACCTTCGCCATCTCCTCTTCCCATTTGTCGTAGATGGACTCGATGACGACGATGTTGTTTTCCGTGGAGCAGGACGTCGCGTTGTCAAACGTCTTCGAACGCAGGATCTTGTCCGCCGCGTCCGCGAGGTCCGCCGTCTCGTCGACGATGCAGACCACGTTGCCCGTGCCGACGCCGATCGCCGGATTGCCCGACGAATACGCCTGGCGCACCATCGCGGTGCCGCCCGTCGCAAGGATGAAGTCCGACTGAAGCATGAGTTGCTGGCTGCAATCGACCGAGACGTACTCGGGCGCGATCGCCTGCACGAGATCCTCGGGCGCGTCGAATTTCTTCAGCACCGCGCGGACCGCGTCGACGACTTCCGCGTTCACCTTGCGCGCGCGCGGATGCGGCGCGACGATGATCGCGTTGCGCGTCTTGATCGCCATGAGGGATTTGACGACCGGCGTGGCTTCGCCGTTCGTGACCGGGATGATCGCGCCGATGACGCCCATCGGCTTCGCGTACGTGTCGATGCCGGTCTCCTTGTTGCTGTCGATGAGACCGACGGACTTCTTGCCCTTCATCTGCGCCCAGCTGCCCTTGACCTTGCTGTACATCTTCGCCTGCTTGTCCTTCGCGACGCCCATGCTGGACTCCGCGACGAGCTTCTCGCCGAATTCGAGCGCGACTTCGGGAATCGTCAGCGCATACGCGATGGCTTCGCAAAGCTCATCGACGCGCTCCTGGGAATACCCTTCCGCGATCTTCTGTGCGGCCCGGGCTTTTTCCACCAACCCGGCCACATACCCTTTGTAATCGAGATCTGCCATTGTTTCCATTGCTCCTTTCCCTGCCCGAGCGGTCCCGGGTCTCATATGTTCTCCGTGACCATTTTATCACCGAATGCCTTCGGTGAAAAGCCCCGCAGAAATATTCGCAATAGTTAAACAATAACAGCCCGTGGCCGTCATTCTCGGACTTGTTCCGAGAATCCGGCTACTGAAGATACCGGAAGACCCCTTTCACCACGCCGAGGATCTTCACGTCCTGCACGATGATCGGACTGTACGCCGAGTTCTCCGGCTGCAGGCGGATATGCCCGTCCTCTTTGTAATACGTCTTCACGGTCGCCTCGGCCTCAAAGCCCTGGATCATCGCGACGACGATCTCGCCGTTGCTCGCGACCTTCTGCTCGCGCACGAGGATCTTGTCCCCGTCGAGGATGCCCGCCTCGACCATGCTGTCGCCGCGCACCGTGAGCATGAAATTGTCGCCCTTCACGTACTCGACCGGCACCGGGAAGAAGCTCTCGATGTTCTCTTCCGCGAGCACGGGCTGCCCCGCCGCGATATGCCCGACGAGCGGGATGTCCACGATGTCGTCGCGCTGCACGTCGACGTTTGCGCGCGGGTCGTGCTTCAGCTTGTCCATGAAGGAAATCGCGCGCGGCTTCGCGGGGTCCTTCCGGATGTAGCCCTTCTTGTCGATGCGCGCGATGTCCTTGTGCACCGTCGACGTCGAGCGGATGTTCAGCGCCGTGCAGATTTCCCGCACGGTCGGCGGATACCCCTTCTTCTGCGTCTCGCGCTTCATAAAATCATAAATTTTCTGCTCTCTCGGTTTCAATGGTTCCATAATCGGTCACCTCCTGCGAACAGCATACCACAAAAAAACCGAAATGTAAACAGCGGTTTGCGTACAATAATTTACAAAATTATTGTCAGATTGTCACGATCCCCGCGTCCGTGACGACCAAGTCCGCGCGGCGGTCGTGCGGCTCGCGCGGCACGGCGTCCACGAGCAGCGCGGCGTAGCACAGCACGACGGACGGGGCCGACGCCATTGCGAGCCAGCGGTCGTAGAACCCGCCGCCGTAGCCGAGGCGGTAGCCGCCGCGATCGCAGCAGACGCAGGGCGCGACGATCAGATCAATCTCGTCGGAAGGCACCGTCGGGCAATCCGGAGCGGGCTCCGGTATGCCGTATTTTCCGTGCACGAGGTCCGCCTCGCCCGTGATCCGGCAGGCGCGCATGACGCCCATCCGTTCGCAGAGGGGCACGCAGACGCGCTTCCCCCGCGCCAAAGCATCTTCTATCAGCGCGCGCGTATCGGGCTCGTCCCCCACGCTCACGTAGAGGAAGACCGTCCGCGCATCCAAATACGCCGGCAACGCCGTCAGCCGCCGGAAGATTTCCGCATCCGCCGCGGCGCGGACATCCACGCCCATCGCGGCCCGCGCTGCCAGCATCTCCTTCCGGAGCGCGGATTTTCTCTCCGTCATTTTGCCTTCGTCCGGTAGGCAACCACGTAGGCGAGCGACACAAAAACACAGCCGCCGACGATGTTGCCGAGAGTGACAGGGATTAGATTATTCACAAAAAAGCCTTGCCATGAGAGGCCGGCGAGGGCCGCGTCCGTGACGCCGATGCCCTGCGCCGCCGCGACGTAGGCCTCGTGGCCCTTTGCGACGATGCCGGCGGGGATGTAGTACATATTTGCGACGCTGTGCTCGAAGCCCGAGGTGATGAACAGCCAAATCGGGAAGAAGATCGCGAAGATCTTGCCCGTCATGCTGCCCGTCGCGAACGCCATCCAGACCGCGAGGCAGACGAGCCAGTTGCACAGGATGCCGAGCGAAAACGCGCTGCCGAAGGAGAGCGCCGTCTTGCCGGCCGCGATCTTGATCGTGACCGCGCCGAGCAGGTCGGCCCCGCCGTGGAGTTGGCCGGACGCGGCGATGAGCCAGACGATCAGCAGCGAGCCCGCGAGGTTTGCGACATAGACGATGCCCCAGTTGCGCAGCATCGCGGTGAGCTTGATTTCGCGCTTGACGACCGCGCCGATCATCAGCGTGTTGCCCGTGAACAGCTCCGCGCCCGCGATGACCACGAGCATCAGGCCGACCGGAAAGATCGCCCCCGCCAACGCGCGCCCGAGCCCGTAGGTCGCGGGGTCGGCGAGCAGGTTGAACGCGCCCATATTCGAGCCCTGCGCGGCGAACGCGATGAACGCCCCCGCGAGGATGCCGAGCACGAGCAGCTTGACCGTGCCGCCCGCCGCCTTGGCCTTCGCGACCGCGACGCTCGCTTCTACGATTTCGATTCCCGATTTGATCGTGTTCAAAGTTTCACAGCCGTCCTTTTTCGTATGATGCGCTCTTTTGCGCCGCGTCGATCACATGCGCCGCGAGCACCGAGGTCGTCACCGCCCCGACGCCGCCGGGCACGGGCGTGTACGCCGCCGCGCCTTCGAGCGCTTCCGGCCGCACGTCGCCGCAGATGCCGCCCGCCGCGTCCACGTTGATGCCGACGTCGACGACGACGACGCCCGGCTCGATGCTCTCCGCGTCCACGAGCCCCCGTTGCCCCGCCGCGACGACGAGCACATCGGCCCTGCGGCATTTCTCCGCGAGGTCGCGCGTCCGCGAATGGCAGGTCGTGACCGTCGCGTTCCTCGCGAGCAGCATCTGCGCCACCGGCTTGCCGATGACGAGGCTGCGCCCGACGACGACCGCGTCCCTGCCCGACACGTCGATGCCGTAATGCGCGAGCAACTCGATGCAAGCCTGCGCCGTGCATGGCGGGTAGCCGCGCCCGGATCCGGAGAACACGCCCGCGAGCGAGCCGTCCGTGATGCCGTCCACGTCCTTCTCCGGCGCCAACGCGCCCCGCACCGCGTCCTCGTCGAACTGCGCCGGCAGCGGCCGGAACAACAGGCATCCGTGGATGCCGGAATCCGCGTTGATTTTTTCAATAACGCATAGCAGTTCGGCCTGCGCTGCGTCTTCGGCAAGCAGGAACTTCTGCACCGCCACACCCAAGATTTCGCAGCGCTTCTCCGCGCCGCGCTCGTAGGCGATGTCGTCTTCCCGCGCCCCGACGCGCACGATGGCCAGCGTCGGCGTGACGCCGCCCGCCGTCAGCGCGGCCGCATCCGCTGCGAGGCGCTCCTTCATCGCCTCAGCGACAGCCTTGCCGTACAGGATCGTAGCCATCGTCCGTCCTCTTTCCGCCGTCCGCGCGCATCCGCTTCCCTTAGAACAACCCCGAGATCCGGCCGCTGTCGTCCACGTCGATGCGCTCGGCGCTCGGCGCCTTCGGCAGCCCCGGCATCGTCATGATGTCGCCGGTCAGCGCAACGATGAAGCCCGCGCCGGCGGACACCTTCAGGTTGCGCACGACCACCTCGAAGCCCTTCGGCGCGCCGAGCAACGCCGCGTTGTCCGAGAAGCTGTACTGCGTCTTCGCCATGCAGATGGGCAGCCCGCCGAAACCGAGTTCCTTCAGCTGCGCGGCCTGCTTCTTCGCCTCGGCCGTCAGCGCCACGCCGTCCGCGTGGTAGACCTTCTTCGCAATCTTCACGAGCTTGTCCTCGATGCTGTCCGTTTCCTTGTAGGGATGCTTCAGCGTCGATTTCTCCTCGCAGAGCCGCACGACCTCCATCGCCAACGCAACGCCGCCTTCGCCGCCCTTGCCCCAGACCTCGGAAAGCGCGACGTTGACGCCGAGCTTCCGGCATCGCTTCTCGATGAGCGCGAGCTCCTGCTCCGTGTCCGTCGGGAAGCGGTTGATTGCGACGACCGCCGGCAGCCCGAACACCTGCGTCACGTTGGCCACATGCTGCAAAAGGTTCGGAAGGCCCTTTTCGAGCGCCGCAAGATTCTCGTTGCCGAGGTCCGCCTTCGCCACGCCCCCGTGGTGCTTCAGCGCGCGCACCGTCGCGACGATCACGACCGCGTTGGGCTTCAGCCCCGTGCTGCGGCATTTGATGTCCAAGAATTTCTCCGCGCCGAGGTCCGCGCCGAATCCGGCTTCCGTGATTGCATAGTCCCCGAGCTTCAGCGCCATGCGCGTCGCCGTCACGCTGTTGCAGCCGTGCGCGATGTTCGCAAACGGCCCGCCGTGGATGAACGCCGGCGTCCCCTCGAGCGTCTGCACGAGGTTCGGCTTCAGCGCGTCCTTGAGCAGCGCCGCCATCGCGCCCTGCGCGTTCAGATCCTTTGCCGTGACCGGCTTCCCCTCG
>JAISTF010000064.1 GCA_031272745.1 Eubacteriales Family XIII. Incertae Sedis bacterium | reverse complement strand
ATATACTGGTGGCCGCCGACGTTCAGCACCTGGATCGGGCAGCGGTTTTCGCAGGCCTGGCAGGTGAAGACGCGCTCGTAGACGATCTCGCGCGAAAGCAAAGCGCCGATGTCGACCGCGGCTTCGTCGAGCAGCCCGTCCTCGGCCTTCTTTTTCGCGAGTAGCGCCACGCCGAAGCAGCCCATCAACTCGGGCGACGGCGGCACGAGGATCTCCTTGCCGAGCAGCATCGCGAACGCGAGCGGCACGGCGGGGTTTTTCGCGACGCCGCCCTGCAGGAAGACCTTGCCGCCGATCGTGCGGTTGCCGACCACGCGGTTGAGGTAGTTCGCCACGATGGAGCAGACGATGCCGGCCGTGATGTTTTCGCGGCTCGCGCCCTGCTGCACGGCCTTGCGGATGTCGCTGTTGATGAAGGCCGAGCAATGCTCGCCGAATTTCAGCGGCGCGTCGGATTCGAGCGCGATGGGGCCGATGTCGGCCGCGCTGTGGATCGACAGGTCGCCGGCCGCGCTCTCTTCGAGGAAGGAGCCCGTGCCCGCCGAGCAGGCCTCGTTCATCGCGTAGTCGATGGGCACGCTGTTTTTCAGCAGCACGTATTTCGCGTCCTGGCCGCCGATCTCGAAGATCGTCTCCACGTCGGGGTCGAAATACGTCGTGCCGACCGCGTGCGCGATGATTTCGTTGTACACGCCGGGGGTCTCGAGGAAGACGCCGAGGATCTCGCGGCTCGAGCCCGTCGTCGCGACGAGGCGGATGTCGACGTCCCTGGCGCCCGTGTCCGATACGACCTTCTCCTCGATGACGCGCAGACATTCCTTCAGCGCCTTCACGGGGTCGCCGTGCGTGCGCCCGTAATGGCTCGCCGCGATCTCGTCCGTCTCCATGTCGACGAGGCAGGCCTTCGTCGTCGTCGACCCGCCGTCCACGCCGAGGATGTACTTCCTGCCGGCCTGCACCTTGCCGTCCGGCTTTTCAAACGTCTTGACGAGCGGCATCGCGTCCCTGAGCGCGCCGAGCTTTTCAAAGCGGATCTCGTTCGGCCGCAGAAGGTTTTCCATCTCCGGCAACGGGCTGCCCGCATCCCGCGCCATGAGCGCCGCGCCGTAGGCCTCGAAGACCGGCGCCGTCTCGGGCACGATGAACTCGATGTCGGGCGCCTTCTCGCGGATGAAGCGCAGGATGTGCCTGTTGAGCGTCATGCCGCCCGTGAGGATGACGCGGCCGCTCGTGACGCGCGCGCGTTTCAGGAAGTCGATGACCTTCACGGCCATCACGTCGGAGAGCGACAGCACGATGTCATCCTTCGTCGCCTCGCGTTTGTTGAGCCGGTGCGTGCAGTCGCTCTTCATGAACACCGAGCACCTGGTCGAGAGCGGGTAGACGGTCGCCGTGTCGGGCACGGCCGAGGCGTCTTCGAGCTTCATGTCCATGCGCCCGAGCTGCTGTTTGAAAAACTCGCCCGTGCCGGACGCGCATTTGTTGCCCGAAAAGCTGTTGACGATCTTGCCGTCCGCGAGCGAATAGACGATGAGGTCCTCGCCGCCCATGCTGACGACCGCGTCCGCGTCCAAAGCGAGCGCCGAGACCGCCGCCTCAACGCAGAGCGGCTCGAGCGTGCCGGAGACGGCAAACAAAAACCGCCCTTCGTTGCCCGTCACGAGCGCCGGCGTGCCGGCCTTGACCTGCCCCTCTTCGAGCAGCGCGCGCGCCGCCGCCGCGAAGTCGCCCTCGTGCGCCCGCGTCGCGCTCCACACCGGCCGTTCGCCCTCGGCCAGCACCATCTTCAGCGACGTCGACCCGATATTGATTCCCAAAGTGAATTGTTCTGCCTTCATGATGTTCCTTCGTACAAATATGCTCACACGCCGCTCCCGCGGCACGACAACTGCCCGCACCATTATACATCATCGAAACGATTCCCGCAGAATCCAGCCCGTGCACCCTACTTCACCGTTACGGTGATCTTTGCGGTTTTGCCGCCAGCGTCTGCGGCGGCTCTTTTACCGTCACGTTCACAACTTCGGCAACGTTTTGAACATACCGAAATGATCTTTCGTATCACGCCCGGGCTTTCCGCCGAGCACCTTGGCTTTCATGCTTTTCGAGATTCCCTCAAAGTCCGTAGACGTGATGGCAACCGAAAAGAACGCGGCGATGCGATATGTCTCGTCATCATTCGCAAAATATAGATACGTCCGGGAAAGCCCGCTTCGTTCATAGTGGATAGCCTTTTCTTTCAAGAAAGCCGCCACATCCGCATCTCTTGAACAAGAAAACTCCTCGATTTTATTGTCAAGGAGTCTCTCGTTTCCGTCTTTCATTGCTTCCTGCAACGAAACCAAAGTAAAATCACTTCTCAATCGCATACTCCTTCCGAATCGCTGCCATGATCTCCCTCGCATCTCCCCACTTGATCTCCCGTGTATTCGGCTTGGGAGGATTCTTCTCTTGCTCTTCCATCATCTTGATGAAGCGTTTTGCAAATTCGTTGTCCATATGCACGGTTTTTCCAATGCTCTCTGTCGCCAT
>JAISTF010000011.1 GCA_031272745.1 Eubacteriales Family XIII. Incertae Sedis bacterium | reverse complement strand
AACATCGCGCAGCACAGCTTGAACGCGACCGCGGCACCGCAGAGCCCCGCGAACGGGTACGCCGACCCCGGGCGCTTCGGATTCACGACGAGGCAGTCCGGCGCCGCGCCGCCCGCGTCCATCTCGTGATGATCCGTGATTACGATGTCGAGCCCGATCTCCTTCGCGTAGGCCGCCTCCGCCACGGACACGCTCCCGCAGTCCACCGTCACGACGACTTCGTCCCCGCGCGCCCGTATCGCGTCCAGCGCCCCCCGATTCAGCCCGTACCCCTCTTCAATCCGATTCGGAATATAGTAGGTCACACGCGGCTCCGGAGCCGCCATGTTCCCTCTCAAAAACGCCCGCAAAAACCCCACGAGCAACGCCGTCCCGCAAACCCCGTCCACATCGTAGTCCCCGTACACGCAGACCCGCCGCCCCGCGCGGAGCGCCCCCGACAAAAAATCCGCCGCCGCTTCCATATCCGGAAGCAACAGCGGATCGTGCGTCAATTTCGGCCGCGGGCTCAGCACCTCGCGTACGGCATCTTCCCTCGCGACGCCGCGCGCCGCCAGCACCTTCCCTACGATCTCGTCAGGCGTCAAAGCCAGCCTCTGGGATTCTGCGGCACCCCCTTCACGCGCACCTCGAAATGGACGTGCGGCCCCGTGCTGTTGCCCGTCGACCCCGCGTACGCGATGATGTCGCCGCGCTTCACTTCCTGCCCCGCGCTCACCGCGAACGAGGAATTGTGCGCATAACACGTCGTGATGTTGCTACCGTTGTCGATCATGACGAGGTTGCCGTAGCCCCCCGCCCACGCCGCGCTGATCACGATGCCGTCCGCCGCCGCGTGTACGGGCGTGCCGTACGCGACGCCGATGTCGATGCCCGCGTGCAGGACGTAGATGCCCGTGACGGGATTCGTCCGCATCCCGTATTCGCTCGTGATGCGCCCCTGCACCGGCCAACTCATCGCGCCGCCGCCGTACTCCCAGGTGCTCGTGCGCTTCGCGAGCTCGTCCGTGATGCGCTTCGACTCCGCTTCGAGCGCCTCGATGTCCTCGAGCGCCGCGTCGCGGATCGCCTTCACTTCCGACTCGGCCGCCGCGACCTCGGCCTTCTTGCCCTCGAGCGACGCCTTCACGTCCTCAAGCGCCTTCTTCTGCGTTTCCATCTCGGCCTTCTCCGCGACGAGTAGCGCCTCGATGATTTCGAGCTCCTTCTTCTTCTCCTCGAGGTCGTCGAGCTTCCGCTCCATCTCTTCGAGCAGTTCCTGGTCGCTCTTGTGGATCGCCTGGATCATGTCGATGTTCGCGAGGAAGTCCACGATGTTCTCCGACCCGAGCAGCACGACGAGCATGCTCTCGTCGCCCGTCTCGTACATCACGCGCAGCCGCTGGTTGAGGCTGTTGTTCTGGTCCGTGATGTCGTCTTCCATCTTCTTGATCTGCTTCTTTTTCTTCTCGATCTGCGCGTCGTAATCGTCGATCTCCGCCTGCTGCGCGTCGATCTTCTCCTGCTGGAGCGCGATCTGGCTCGTCTGCTCCGAGATCTGCCCGTTGAGCTCGCTGATCTTCGCATCGAGCTCCTTCAACCGCGCGACCGCCGTGTCGTAGTCGTCGTGCGCCTGCTCCAGATTGGACTTCACGTCCTTCAGCGTGTCCTGCAGTTCCGACGTCGTCGGCTCCGTCGCAAACCCGACGGGCGTAGCCAGCATGAGCGACACAGCCACGCAGAAGGCGACCGCGATGGCGCCGCGCAGTGACGTTATTCCATGAAAACCCGTGAAATGCTTGTCCCGCATTTTCTTCACCCCTTTACCGTTCCAAAAACTTTCGCATCGACACGATCGAGCCGCAGGCACCGATACTGATGCCGAGCGCCGCGAAAATGATCAGCAGATTCTGTGTCAAGAACCATTCGTCGACGAAGCTGCTCGACGTGAGGAGCAGGAAGTCGACGCCCCAGCGGTCGATGAAATAATGATAGAGCACGCCGATGACGGTCGCCGAGATGATGGCCGAGATCAGCCCGATGAAGACGCCTTCGAGCAGGAAGGGCCCGCGGATGAACCAGTTCGTCGCGCCGACGTAGCGCATGATCGCGATTTCCTTCTCGCGCGCGACGACGGTCAGCTTGATCGTGTTGGACACGACCATGACCGAGATGAAGATGAGGAACAGGATGATGATGAGCGAGACGATCTGCACGACGCGCGTGACATGGAGCAGGCGGTCGACCGTGTCCTGCGAGTAGTTCACCTTCTCGACGCCTTCGAGCGGGCTCACGCCCGCGACGATCGCGGACGCCAAATCGAGATCCGACACATCAATAATGATGCTGTTGGGCAGCGGGTTTTCCGGCATCCGTTCCAGCAGGTCCGCGTTCTCGCCCCATTTCAGCTTCCATTGTTCGAGCGCTTCCTCGCGCGTCAGGTACGCCGTGCCCGCGACGCCGGGGAGCGCGGCGATCTGCGCTTCGAGTTCCGCGCGGCGCGCGTCGTCGACGCTGTCCTCGAGGTAGACCTGGATCTGGTCGAAGTCCTGCTTGACGCCCTCGGCCATGTTGTTCACGTTCACGACGACGATGAAGAAGACGCCGAGCACGAGCAGGATCGCCGTGATCGAGGCGAGCGAAGCCGCGGCCATCACCTTGTTGCGGCCGATTTGCGAAAACGCCTGCCCGATTGCCAAACGGAAGCTCATGTCAGCGGCAGCGCCTCTTCCGACGGGCGCGCGCACACGAGCGGGTCGTCGTCCTCGTCCGGATGGTAGAGGCCGCCCCTTTCGTCGCGGACGATCTTGCCGCTGCGAATCGCGATGACGCGTTTGTTCATCGCGTTGACGATCTCGCGGCTGTGCGTGACCATGAGCACCGTCTTGCCGCGGCGGTTGATCTGTTCGAGGAGCCGCATGATTTCCCAGCCCGTTTCGGGGTCGAGGTTGCCCGTCGGCTCGTCCGCGATGAGGACGTCGGGGTTGTTCACGATCGCGCGCGCAACCGCGACGCGCTGCTGCTCGCCGATCGACAGCTCGTTCGGCAGCTTGTTTGCTTCCTTCGTGAGCCCGACGAGGTCGAGCGCCTGCGGGACCATGCGCTTGATGACGCGCGTCGGCCGCTGCACGATCTCCATCGCGAAGGCGATGTTTTCGTAGACCGTCTTCTTCGGCAGCAGGCTGAAATCCTGGAACACGATGCCGAGGCTGCGCCGGTGCGCGGGCACGAGCCGCGGCGTCAGCTTCGTGACATCGTAGCCCTTGTAGAAGATGTGCCCCTTGTCCGCGTCGATCATCTTGAGGAACAGCTTGACAAACGTCGACTTCCCCGCGCCCGAAGGCCCGACGAGGAAGACGAACTCCCCGTCGCCGATCGAAGTGCTGATGTCGTCGACGCCGATATTCGCGCCGTACTTTTTCGATACGCCCCGAAATTCAATCATGCTTCTATTATGAAGGAAAGCGGCGCAAAACGCTGTTACAGGGCTGTTACGGCACGGTTACATATCGGGACCGCACCCCGCCCGCGCAGCGCCCTGCCCGCCGGCGCGCCTTCCGGCACGTCTCTGCGCCGCCTTCCGGCACGCCTCTGCTCAAATAATTCGGTTGTGCGCAGCTTCCGGACGCCCGTTGCTCAAATAATGCGGAAATCTCCCGTCACACCCCTCGAAAACTGCGAATTTCCGTGTTTTTTGAGCAAATCGGGGCCCCGAAGCCGGTTTTTCGCGCAGAGAATTGCGGATTTCCGTGTTTTTTGAGCACGGGTCCGTCCTCACGCCGGGTGTGGCGCCACCAAGTTCCAGCCGCTGCCAATTCGTGGCGCGATGCTGGGTGTGCCGTATTGCCATCTTGATCCTCGTGGTGCTACTTCTTAGTCACAAAAAGAAGTAAAACCGCTCGGTAAAGCGGCGTTACCTCGATTCTATTCAATTAGTTTCCGAGAAGCGTCTGCCGACCCAAACGGCAACTCCTCATGAACTCATTATGCCAAACCGAAATCTCATTGTCAACTGCAAAAATCATGCGTCTGCAAAATCATGCGTCCTGGGCGCGGGTGTAGCTGACGGAGATTTGGGCCGTGTAGTTTGAGGCCGCGAGGCCGGGTTTGGCGGTGAGGGTGAAGCTCGTGTCCGTCTGGCCGGCGGGGACGACGTGGGCGCCGGTGAA
>JAISTF010000009.1 GCA_031272745.1 Eubacteriales Family XIII. Incertae Sedis bacterium | reverse complement strand
TCTCCGGGTGGTCCGAGAGAAAAGCCTTCGCGTTTTCGCGGCCCTGGCCGATGCGGTCGCCGAGGTAGGCGTACCACGAGCCGGATTTGTCGACGATGCCGGCCGCGGCCGCGCAGTCGAGCAGGTCGCCCGTCTTGCTGATGCCTTCGCCGTACATGATGTCGAACTCCGCCTGCTTGAACGGCGGCGCGACCTTGTTTTTCACGACCTTGGCGCGCGTGCGGTTGCCGAGGATCTGGTCGCCGGCCTTGATGGATTCGATGCGGCGGACCTCGATGCGCATCGACGCGTAGAATTTCAACGCGCGGCCGCCCGTCGTGACCTCGGGGTTGCCGTAGATGACGCCGACCTTCTCGCGCAACTGGTTGATGAAGATGACGCAGGTGTTGGAGCGGTTGATCGCGCCCGCGAGCTTGCGCAGCGCCTGGCTCATGAGCCGCGCGTGCAGGCCGACGTGCGAATCGCCCATCTCGCCCTGGATCTCCGCCTTCGGCACGAGGGCCGCGACCGAGTCGATGACGATCACGTCGAGCGCGCCGCTGCGCACGAGCATCTCGCAGATTTCGAGCGCCTGCTCGCCCGTGTCGGGCTGCGACACGAGCAGCTCGTCCGTGTCGACGCCGAGCCGCTTCGCGTAGATCGGGTCGAGCGCGTGCTCCGCGTCGATGAACGCCGCGCGCCCGCCCGCCTTCTGCGCCTCCGCGATGATGTGCAGCGTGAGCGTCGTCTTGCCCGACGACTCCGGCCCGTAGACCTCCACGATGCGCCCGCGCGGCACGCCGCCGATGCCCGACGCGACGTCGAGGCTCACGGACCCCGTCGGGATCGCCTGGATGTTTTGCGCGGCGTCCCCGCCGAGCTTCATCACGGCGCCCTGCCCGAACTGCTTGTAAATCTGGTTTAGGGCCGCTTCCAATGCTTTTTCTTTTTCGTCTTTGCTGATTTCCGCCATGGTATCACTCCTTTGTTTCCGAACTTCCGTTCTATGCTATCTATTATCCCCCCGACCCGACCCCATTGTCAAGCCTTTTTCTATATTCCATTTTATACCATAATAAATAACATTTGTCAACCCCGACGATTATCGCCCGCCGCCCTCAATCGCCTTTCGCACCATGTCGCACAATTCCAGCACCGCCGCCTGCCGGTTGACGCGCCGCCCGCGGTCGCGGAAATATTTTTCGTGCACCTCGGCGCGGGCATCGGAAGCGCCCTCGCCATCGCCGTCGCCGCGCGCCCCGCGCCGCGCGATGCCGTAAAACCCCGTCCCCACGGGCTTGCCGCAGTCGCTGCCCCCGGGCCCCGCGATCCCCGTCACGGCCACCGCGATGTCCGCGTCCGACCGCGCCAACGCCCCGAGCGCCATCGCGCGGCAGCACGGCTCCGAGACCGCGCCGTACCGTTCGATCACGTCTGCCGGCACCCCGAGCAGCGCCGTCTTCGACGCGTTCGAATACGTCACGAACCCGCGGTCGAACACGGCCGACGACCCCGCCACCGCCGTGATCGCGCCCGCGAACAACCCGCCCGTGCAGCTCTCCGCCGCCGCGAGCCGCAGCCCCTTCTCCGCCAAAAGCCGCACCACGACCTCGTGGTACTCCTCGTCGTCCTCGCTGTACAGGTACGCCCCCGCCAGCTCGCGCGCCCGCGCCACGGTCGCCTCCACGGCCGCCCGCGCCTCGGCCTCCGTCCGCCGCATCGACGTCACGCGCACCGCGCACTCGCCTTCCTTCGCGTACGGCGCCACCGTCGGATCCGTCTGCCCGTCGATGATCGGCAGCAACGCCGTCTCCAGCGCGCTCTCGCCGATGCCGTAAAACCTTAACATCTTCGAGTAAATCACGCTGTCCGATTTTTGGGACAGATACGGAATCACGCTCTCCCGCATCATCTTCTTCATCTCGCGCGGCGGCCCCGGCAGCGCAATCGCGGTCTTTCCGCCCCGCTCCAGCGCAAAGCCCGGCGCAGTCCCCGCATTATTGTAAAACACGGTGCAACCCTCGGGGAGCCATGCCTGTTTCATATTGTTTTCCGTATAATTCGCGCGCCCGATGTCGCGCATGATGGCGTCGAGCCGCGCCTTGGCCTCCTCGTCGTACACGAGCGGCGCGCCCATATGCTCTGCGATCATCTCCTTCGTGATGTCGTCCTGCGTCGGCCCGAGGCCGCCCGTCGTCACGACGATGTCACTCTCCGCAAACGCGAGCGCGAGCGTGCGCTTCATGCGCGCGGGGTTGTCGCCGACCGTGAAATGATACAGCACGCTGACGCCGAGGAGCTGCAGCTGCTCAGAGACGTAGGCGGCGTTCGTGTTGACGGTCTGCCCGAACAAAAGCTCGGTCCCGACCGCGACGATGGATGCGTTCGGCATGAAATCCCTCCTATTTTATATTCAATAACTTTCGGCCCTTCCAGAGGTAGTCGATGCCGGACCAAACGGTGATGATGACGGCTGCCAACAGGACGAGCTGCGCAAACCAGTTCAGGCCCCACGGCACCGCGCCGCTCGTGTCCGCCGCAATCACGACGCGCATGAGCAAAAGAAGCAGGATGGCCGCCATCTGCAGCACGGTCTTCAGCTTCCCGAGCGAGCCCGCCGCGAGCACGACGCCCTCGCTCGCCGCGATGGCGCGCAGGCTCGTGATCGCGAACTCGCGCGCGAGGATCACGATGAGCATCCACGCGGCCATGACCGAAGTATCGACGAAGCAGACGAAGGCCGCCGTCGTCAGCACTTTGTCCGCGAGCGGGTCCATGAGCTTGCCGAAATTCGTGACGAGCCCGTATTTGCGCGCGATCTGCCCGTCGAGCATGTCCGTGAAGGACGCGCCCGCGAAGACGAGCAGCGCGGCGATGGCACACGCGAGCGCGGCGCCGTGCGACAGGGGCCCCATCTCGCCCTGGCCGAGATAGAAAAACACGAGGAACACGGGCACGAGGGCCATGCGCAGGACGGTGAGCTTGTTCGGAAGGTTCATAGAGCCTCGCTTTCTGTATCTGTACGACGGTCTGTGTTATTATCTTATAGAAGACATCTTATCACAAACGCATGAAACAGGAGAGGCAATTCATGAATCCATACAAGGTTTTTGACGCGGGGGACGGTGCGCGGCGCATCATGGAAAACGACATGGTCAGCGCGTATCTGGTTTGCGGGGCGGAGCGCGCGCTGCTCGTCGACACGGGGCTCGGAACCGGCGACCTCGCAGGGATCGTCCGCAGCCTGACGGCGCTGCCGCTGACCGTCGTCTGCACGCACGCGGACCCCGACCACGCGGGGGGCATCGCGCAATTTGACGAGGTGGGAATGCACCCGGCGGAGTTCGCCTACCACTTGCACGGCGGGCCGAGGGGGGCGGAGCACGCAGAGGCCGCCGCGGAGACGGCGGACCGGCTGCGGCCCGTCTGGGAAGGCGACGTATTCGATCTCGGCGGCGGCACGGCGCTCGAAGCCGTGCTCAGCCCCGGCCACACGCCGGGCAGTCTCGCGCTGCTCGACCGCGCGCGGCGCGCGATCTACACGGGCGACACGATCTCGACGTCGCCGATCTTCATGTTCGGCGCGGGGCGCGACTTCCGCGCGTACATCGCGAGCCTCGAAAAGCTCGAAGGGCTGCGCGGGGCGTTCGACGTCTGCTGGCCGGCGCACGGCGAGGCGCCGCAGGACGCGGGGCGCATCGCGGCGCTGAAGGCATTCGCGGGAAAGGTGCTGCGCGGCGAAGCCGAGGGTGGCCCGCTGCCGAAAGGCATGGCGCTGGAATATCCCGCAAAGCTCTATGTGGGGAAGGACGCGGCGTTCCTCGCGGACTGAAGCGGGAGCCAGCCGCGAATCCGTCAGGGCGAAACGAGCTCGCCCACGAGGTCGTAGTCCAAGGCGTCCGTGATGCGCACCGGCACGATGCGCCCCACGGGCGACGCCGACGCTTGCGCCGCTTCGACCAACACCTCGCCGTCGATCTCCGGCGCGTCGCCGCGCGTGCGCCCCACGAAACAGTCTTCTTCCCGCGCGTCGATGAGGACGTCCTGCACGGTGCCGACGAGCGCCCTGTTGTGCGCGAGCGAGATCCCCTGCTGGATTTGCATGAGCGCGTCCTTGCGCGCTTCGGCGACCTCGCGCGGCACCTGGTCCGGCATGTCCGCGGCCGGCGTGCCTTCCTCGCGCGAGTACGCGAAGACGCCGACGCGCCCCAGCCGCTGCTCTTCGAGGAAGTCCGCGAGCGCCTCGAAATCCGCGTCCGTCTCGCCCGGAAAACCCGTGATGAACGTCGTACGGATCACGATGTCCGGCACGGCCTCGCGCAGCCGCGCGATCGTGCGACGGATGCCGTCCGGCGTGGACCGCCGTCCCATGCGCTTCAGCACGGGCGCGCTGACGTGCTGCAGCGGGATGTCGATGTACCTGCACACCTTCGGCTCCCGCGCGACGGCCTCGATGAGCGCGTCCGTGATGCGCTCCTCATAACAATACAAAAGCCGGATCCACTCGACGCCGTCTGTCCCTGCCAGTCCCTGCAATAATGTAGACAGATCCCCGCCGTCTTCGAGATCCGCGCCGTAATTCGTCACGTCCTGCGCGATGAGGATCAGCTCCTTGCACCCTTCCCGCGCGAGCTGCGCGGCCTCGCCGAGCAGCGCGTCCCGCGGCGCGCTGCGGTACGGCCCGCGAATCTGCGGGATGACGCAATACGTGCAGCGGTTGTCGCAGCCTTCGGCAATTTTCAAATAACGCGTGTGGCGGGATTCGAGCGCGACGCGTTCGCCGAGCAGGATCGAGGGCGCGCTTTCGGCCACGACGGTCTTTTCGCTTTGGCCGAGGATGGCGGGCAGCCGCTCATAATCGTTGACGCCGAGCAGCACGTCGGCTTCGGGAAGCTCGTCCGCAAGCTCGGCCGCGTAGCGCTGCGCGAGGCAGCCCGTCACGACGAGGCGCTTGCCCTGCGCGCGCAGCGGCGCGTATGCAAAAATCGTTTCGATGGATTCCTGTTTCGCGGCCTCGATGAAGCCACAGGTGTTCACGACAATGGCGTCCGCGTCCGCCGCGTCGCTCCCCGCGGGCAACACCTCGTGCCCCGCGCGCGCGAGCAGGCCCGCCATGCGCTCCGAGTCCTCGCGGTTCTTGAAGCATCCTACCGTTTCAATGAAGATTTTCATGCGTTCGGGGGCACCGCCTATTCGTTGAAGACGTCGGCGAAATTGATGTCGCCGTTCTTGTTGGTCACGAAGCGGCGCAGCTCTTCGAGGTCGGGACCGTCGGATGTTTCCCCGGTGTCGATTTCCTGCCCTTCGCCGTCCTCGACGGCAACGCCCTGCTCATCTTCCGTAGGGGCGGCATCCTGCCGCCCGCCATCCTCGGGTTCCGCAGGCTCCGCACGGTAGCCGCCGGGATCCCGCGCCGCGAACACGTTCGCCTTTTCGGGCGGCGCGTCCTGTGCGTCCGGCAGTTCGGGCGGCTCCTCCTGCGTTTCCGTTATTCCGGAATCCGGCGAAGCCGGCGCAGGGGCGGGGGCGCCTTCACCGCGGCCGGCAGAGCTGAGAAAGCCCGCGAGCTGCGCGTCCGTCATGATGAGGCGGCGGGGCTTGTTGGTCCCGTCGGACGAGGCGACGATGCCACGCTCCTCCATCATGTCGACGATGCGCGCGGCGCGGTTGTAGCCGATGCGGAAGCGGCGCTGAATCATCGAGACCGACGCCTGCTTCGTGTCCGCGACCATCTCGACCGCGTCCAGGAAAAACTCGTCGTCCCCCTCGTCCGGAGCGGCGCCCGCGAACGCTTCCTGGACGCCCCGAACCGCCTCGTCGCTGTAGTCGGGGTCCATCTGCTTTTTGATAAAGCCCGCGACCTTTGCGACCTCGGCGTCCGAGACGAACGCGCCCTGGATGCGCATCGGCTCGCGCTCGCCGACGGGCGCGAACAGCATGTCGCCGTTGCCGAGCAGACGCTCGGCGCCGGGCTGGTCGAGGATGACGCGCGACGCCGAATTGGACGCCACGGACAGCGCGATGCGCGAGGGGATGTTGGCCTTGATGACACTCGTGAGGATGGACGCGAGCGGCTGCTGGGTCGCAACGATCAGGTGCATGCCGGCCGCGCGCGCCTTCGCCGCGAGGCGCGAGATCGAGTCCTGCACCTTTGCGGAAGCGGCGATCATGAGGTCCGCGAGCTCGTCGATCACGATGACGATCTGCGGGAGCACCTCGTCCTTGCGGCCTTCGCGCAGGAGCTTTTCGTTGTAGCCGTCGAGGTTGCGCACACCCTCGCCCGAAAACATATGGTAGCGCTTCTCCATCTCCGCGACCGCGTATGCGAGCGCCATCGACGCGCGCTCGGGGTCGGTGACGACCGGCACGAGCAGGTGCGGGATGTCGCTGTACGCCTCGAGTTCGACGACCTTCGGGTCGATGAGAATCAGCTTGAGCTCGCTCGGCTTTGCGCGGTAGAGCAGGGAGAGCAGGATCGAATTGATGCACACGCTCTTGCCGGAGCCCGTCGTGCCCGCGATGAGCAGGTGCGGCATCTTCGCGAGGTCGGCGATGATGCGTTTGCCCGAGATGTTTTTGCCGAGCGCGAACGCGATGCGCGATTCCTGCGCGCGGAATTCCTCGCAGTCGATGAGCTCGCGCAGCGAGACGATCGTCGAGTTTTCGTTGTACGCCTCAATGCCGACCGTCGACGTACCGGGCATCGGCACAACGCGTACGCTCTTCACCTCGAGCTTGAGCGCGAGGTCGGGTTCGAGGCTGCGGATGTTCTGGATGCGCACGCCCACGTCGGGCTCGACCTCGTAGCGCGTGACCGTCGGGCCGACCGTGACCTTCGCGACCTTCGCCTCGACGCGGAAGTCGCGGAGCGCCTGTTCGAGCTTCGCCGCGCTGGCCTTGAGGCCGGTCGGGCTCTCCTTGAGGCCCGTGTTTTTCGGTTTCGCGAGCAGGTCTTCGGGCGGCAGCTTGTAGTTTGCCTCGCTGGGCATATAATGCATCTTGCCGTCGCCGTCGGCCGTTTTCAGCGCGTTGGGCTTGCGCGGCCGCTCGCCTTTTTCGACGCCTTTGAGAATCGTCTCCTTCAGGGGGGCGTCGGGCTCGGGGGCGGTCGAAGCGCCGGCCACTGTCGCGGACGCAGTCGCGGCTCCCGTTCCGGAAAGCGGCAGCTCCATCTGCTCCGCCGCGGCCTCCGCGTCCTCTGTCCGGGGCCCTGCGAGGTCGCCGTAGGTCTCATCGTTTTTCACGACGTCCAGGAGGTTTGAGCGGCCGTTTCCGGTGGACGATGCCGCCATCGCCGCCCGGTCCGCCGGCTCGGTCTTGAACATGCCCGCGAGGAACGACGGCATATGGAAGCCGGACGGCGCGTACGCCGCGGACGTTGCGGCCAGTGCCGACGAAGCATTCGCAGCCGGAGCCGAATCCTGACCCTGCGGGCCGCCGCCGACCGTGAATGTCCGCGCCTCTCTGTGCGCCGCTTCCTCGGCCTCGGCGGCCTCCCACAGCGCTTCGCGCTCGGCGCGTTTCTGCGCGAGCCGCTCCCTGTGCGCCTCTCCCTTTTCGCGCGCCTTGCCCGCGAGCTGCGACAGCGGCACGCCGACCGCGAGGATGCCGCAGATCACGATGAGCGCGATGACGAGGATGTACACGCCGATCTTGCCGATGGCCTTCACGAGCCCCCACGCCGCATAGGTGCCGACGACGCCGCCCGCGCCGCCGGCCGCGCTGTCCTTGAACACGCGCAGGAAATTCGCGCCGCCTTCGATCGCGCCTTCCGCCGTGATGAACGGCACCGCGAACGCGACGGACAGCAGCACGAACGCCGCCGTGAGCAGCACGACGGGCAGCAGGCTCACGCGCCGTTTCACGGCGAGCAGCAGAAACAGCCCGAAACCGATGAGAAAAAACGGAAGCGCCTTCGCCATCGCGCCGAACAGCCCTTTGAGCCCCGCCGAAAACCAGTCCCCGACGACGCCCGCCGAGCCCGCGTGCAGCGCGAACACGAGGAAGACCCCGACCGCCATGCACACGACCGCCGCGATCTCGCGGCGGATGCGCGCCTGCCGCACGGCGTGCGCCTTGACCTGCGACTGCGCCTTGGCCTTCGCCTTGCTGCTGCTCGTTTTCTTTTTCTTTTGGGTAGCCATCGCGTTGCCGCTCACTCCGCGAACACGCGGCGGTCGACGGAATCCTGCGGGCCGCCGTTCTTCATGCGGCGGATGTCCGCGCCGAGGCCCTCGAGTTTTCCGACGAGATCTTCATAACCGCGGTCGATGTGGTAGACGTCCGCAACCGTCGTCTCGCCGTCGGCCACAAGGCCCGCGAGCACGAGCGCCGCGCCCGCGCGCAAATCCGTCGCGCGCACCGCCGCCCCGTGCAGGTGTGCCCCGCCGCGCACGATGGCGCGCCGCCCCTCGGCGAGGATGCCCGCGCCCATGCGGTTGAGTTCTTCGATGTGCAGGAAGCGGTTTTCAAACACCGTCTCCACGATGTTGGACGGGCCGTTCGCCGTCGCCAGAAACGCCATGAACTGCGGCTGGATGTCCGTCGGAAAGCCCGGATACGGCAGCGTCTTGATGTCCGTCGCGCGGAAGCCGCCGGCCGTCCCGTCGACGCGCAGCCCCGCATCCTCCTCGCGGATGCGCACGCCGCACTCGCGCAGCTTCGCGATCACGGGCACCACATGGTTGGGCAGCATGTTCTCCACGAGCACGTCCCCGCGCGTGATGGCCGCTGCGAGCATGAACGTCGCCGCCTCGATGCGATCCGGAATCACGCTGTGCTCCGCGCCGTGCAGCGCCTGCACGCCTTCGATGCGGATCGCGTCCGTGCCCGCGCCGCGAATCCGCGCGCCCATCTTATTCAAAAAATTCGCGAGGTCGACGATCTCCGGCTCCTGCGCCGGATTCTCGATGACCGTCGTGCCCGGCGTGAGCACGGCCGCCATCATGATGTTCTCCGTGGCCCCCACGCTCGCAAAATCAAGATACATCTCTGTGCCCGCCGGCCGCCCTGCCGTCGCGCGCACGCAGCCCGCGCCGCTCTCGTCGGTCAGGATTTCCACGTCCGCGCCGAGCGCGAGGAACCCCTTCACATGCAAGTCGATGGGCCGGTCCCCGATCGCGCAGCCGCCCGGCAACGGAATCGTCGCCTCGCCGCACCGCGCCAGCAACGGCCCCATCGCCACGACCGACGCGCGCATGGCTTTCGCCAGATCCGGCGGCGCCTCGCACGTCGCGATCCGCCCCGCCGTCACCGCGATCCGCCGGCCTGCGGCGTCCTGCTCGACCTCCGCGCCGAAACTGCGCAGCAGCCGGCACATCACCTCCACGTCCTTCAAATCCGGAACGCCGTCGAGCACGCACGTCTCATCGGTCAAAAGCGTTGCGGCAAGCAGCGGCAGGACGGCGTTCTTCGACCCGCCCGTGCTCACAGACCCCCGAAGCGGCCCCGAATTGCTCACGACAATCTTTGACAATCCTTACCCCTATTCTGCTCTCTCACATCAAACACGATTCTCATTATAGGCGTTCCGCCGCGAATTTACAACAAAATCCGCGCCCCGTCACAAATTCGCTTCGCACCTGTAATTTTTTTGTAACATCTGCACGGCTTGGGCACACCCGGCACCGTGCCACGAATTGGCATCCGCTCTACCCGTCGAACAGCGCCAGCAGCTCCTGTCCGTCATCACGGTCAGCGCGTCGCCACCCTCGCGGATGGCCTGCTCCGCGAGCCGCATGCAAACGGTTGCGTTTTTTGTTATAATAATAATATGGTGAAACGCTGTCAACTCTTGTCCATGCTGCTGCTTGTGGCGGTTTTTTGCTCGGCTTGCGGGGCTGCCTCGGAAGTCTATACCGCGTTTCGCGAGAGCATCCCGACGGTCGAAAACACCTATACGGAAATCACGGACCTGAACCGCGACATGCTCGAAGCGATCGAGCGCGGCGACGCGGACATCACGTTCAACATCGCGGACACGGACGAGGACGCGCTCGAGCATCTCGGCGACATGATGTCCACCTTCTGGGGGCGGCCGGACACCTACACGGTCAATCACACCTTTGAGGCCATCGAGGACATCGTGGACGGCCGCGCGACGGACGTGCGCAATGTGACGGCGACCTTCAAACACTCCAACAACTACTACGCCTACCGCGCGATCACGGCCGGCGAGGCCATCCCCGAAGACATGCCGCACGCTCAGGCCGTTGCCGACGCGCTGCCCACCGTCTGGCGCGAGATCGAGGCGGGGCTGCCCGCGGGCGCGGGCGACTACGAAACGGCGCTCGCCGTGCACGACTGGCTCGTCGCAAACCTCACCTATGACGACGGCGTCGGCGACCTCACGGACGCGAACGGTTCCTACGGGGCCCTCATCGACAGACGCTCGATGTGCAGAGGCTACGCGGAGACGTTCTGCTTGCTGCTGAAATGTTATTCAGACATCGACGCCTATGAAATCGTCGGCGACGCGCGGCAGGACGCGGACGGCGACTGGGTCGGCCACGCCTGGAACCTCGTACGGATCGACGGGCAGTGGATGCAGATCGACGCGACGTTTGACGACCCCGAGGACAATCCCGACGGCGTCGTGCTGCATTTCTATTTCGGGCAGGACGACGCGCTGATGCACGCAAACCACCGCTGGGAAGAGTCGTTCTATCCGGAAGCCGCCGGCGAAGGCTTCTACTATTTCCGCCGCGAGGGGCTGTTCGCGGAAGACGAGGACGGGTTCCGTGAAATCGCGGAGCGCGTGCTCGCCGAAGGGGACCCGACATTTTTCCAGGTGGCCGTGCGCGCCTTCACGCTCGACGAGGAAAACAGCCAGTTTCTTTTTGACATCGGGACTGAGAAGAAAATGCTCGAGCTCTACTGGAGCGAGCAGGTGTACGAGGACGTGCACGTCCTCACGATCGAACCGAAGTACGAGGACCTCGCGGCTTAAGCCTTCCCCCGGATGAGCTTCGCCTTGTCCGCGTATTTCTTCGCGTTCGCGCGGTCGCCCTTCGCCTTGTACAAAAGCGCCAGCTCCTCCATCGACTCAATATGGCGCGGGTTGCCCTTCAGCGCGTCCTTGAACGCGGAGATCGCGTCCTCCGGCCGCCCGACGTGCGCGTACGCCACCCCGAGGTAATACCACAGCGGCCACCAGTCGCGGTACACGCTGTCGCGATACGGTTCGAGCGTCTCGATCGCCTCGTCCCAGCGGCCCGCGAGCGCCGCGTTGTAGCCGGACTCGATGCGGACGGGCTCCTCGATCTGCCGGATGCGCTGGCGGATTTCCTTCTTGTCCTTCTCGATGCGCGACGTTTCGAGGAAGCGCTGCCACGCAAGGCGCGCCTTCGCGTAGAGACCCATGTTGAGGTACATATAGCCGAGGTAGTACCACCCCGACTCGAAGCGCGGATACAATTCTGTCAGCATCTCGAAATAATCAAACGACTCCGCCTTCATATTGCCGACCGCTTCCTCCGTATTGCCCTTTTCGTACAGCTTGCGCAGGACTTTCGCGTAGCCGTACATGCCCGCAATGTCCTTCCAGTCGAGCACGAGCGCTGCGCGGAAGCAGATGCAGGCTTCCTCGTACCGCTCCGCGTCCGCGAGGTCCTTCGCCTTGCGCGTCAGGTTGTCCGTGGCCTTCGCGCCGAAGACGACCGTGATGAACTCCACATACGGCTCGCGGTATTTGAAATGCGGGTCGATGCCGAGCACGCGCGCCATGTTTTCCGCGAGGACGTTCGTGCGGACGCCGAGACCGTTTTTCACCTGTTCGAGGTCCTCGTGCCGAAACGGAATCGACACGCCGCTGAAGATCTCCGGCAGCCCGAGCTCCGCGCGCCGCTCCGCCGTCAGCTCGTTGAACAGATACTGCCGCATATATCGCATGAGGTATTTTTTTACTCGGTCCCGGCGCTGCGTGAGGTGCGTCTCCTGCTCCGGCCGCGCGAGCGCGATTTCCTGCGCCTTCCTGTCTTTGAGCCGGAACGGCTCCCTGTCAAACAATCTCGTGATGCCCATTTCGTCCCACTACATGCGCTCCGGCGCCGCGACGCCGAGCAGCGCGAGCCCGTTGCCGATCGCCTGCTTCGCCGCCGCCGTCAGCGCGAGCTTCGCCTCCGTCCGCCCCCGCTCCGTCGGGTCGTCCGACAGGATGCGCTCCTCGTGGTAAAACGCCGAAAACGCCTGTGCGACGTCGACGACGTGCCGTGTCAGCAGCGAGGGCTCATACTTCTCCCCCGCCTCCCGCACCGCCTGCGGCAGCTCATAGATTTTTTTCAATAATGCAAACGCCGCGTCCCCCGTCAGCGCCGCGGTGTCGCCATTGTTGCATGACAATCCCATCCCTTCCGCTTTCCGCAGCACGCTCGCCGCCCGCGCATAGCCGTACTGCACATACGGCCCCGTCTCCCCGTCGAAATTCAGCGCCTTGTCCCAATCAAAGACGTAATCCTTGATGCGGTTGTTGTGCAACTCCTGGAAGACGACGGCCCCGATGCCGATCTCGGCCGCCGCCTCGTCCACGGCCGGCCCGTCCTCCGCGGCGTCGTCCGTCAGCACGCCCTTCTCGACGATGATCGCGCGCGTCTTCTCCACGGCCTGATTCAGCACGTCGAGCAGGAACACCACGTTGCCCGTGCGCGTCGACATCGCCCCGTCCGCGAGCCGCACAAGGCCGAACGGCACATGGACGCAGTCGTGCGCCCAATCGTAGCCCATCAACTCCACGATCTTGATCCATTGCCGGAAATGCAGATCCTGCTGGCTCGCGACGACGTAGATGTTCTTATGGAAATCATAATGCTCTTTTCGGTAAACCGCCGCCGCGATGTCCCGCGTGATGTACAGCGTCGACCCGTCGCTCTTTTTGATGAGCGCCTTGCCGAGCCCGCAGTCGTCGAGGTCGACAATCTGCGCCCCTTCGGACTCCGTGAGCAGGCCCTTCGCGGCGAGTTCGTCCGTGATGCGCCGCATCTTGTCCGAATAGAAACTCTCGCCCGCATAGGAGTCAAAGGTGATGCCGAGCATGTCGTAGACAGCCGTGAATTCCTTGAGGCTCTCCTCGCGAAACCACGCCCAGAGCTCCCGTTCCGCCTCCGCGCCGCGCTCGAGCGCCGCGAACGCCGCGCGCGCCTCTTCTTCGAGACTCGGGTCCTGCTCCGCCTGCTTGTGGAATTCCACATAATATTTCAGCAGCGTCGCGATGGGCGCCGCCTCGACTTCGTCCTTGCTGCCGAACCGCCTGTATGCCACGATGAGCTTGCCGAATTGTGTCCCGTAGTCGCCGAGGTGGTTGATGCGCTCCACCTCGTAGCCGAGCGCGGCGAGGATGCGCGCGATCGCGGCACCGATGACCGTGCTGCGGATATGCCCGATGTGGAACGGCTTTGCGATGTTCGGCGAACTGTATTCGACGATGACGCGCCGGCCGCCGCCGAGCCCGGAATGCCCGTAGGCCGCGCCCTCTTCGCGCACCGCCGCCAGCACCTCCGCCGCAAACGCCCCCCGCTCCAACCGAAAATTCACATACGCCCCAACGACCTCGACACCGCAAGAATCCGGCGATAAGGCATCCGCGAGCTCCCCCGCGATCGCCTGCGGCGCCTTCCGCATCGCCTTCGCGAGCCGAAAACACGGAAACGCAAAATCCCCCATCGCCGCGTCCTGCGGCACTTCCAGTATCTCCGCCACCGCGGCGGCGTCCAACCCCGCGTCCTTCACCTGCGGCAGCGCCGCAATGCGCGCCGCAATCTCTTGTCCGTAATCTCTCATTTGCCCTCTGTCAAAACCGATGCCGCAATATCATACATATTCCATCATACCACACGCCCGCCTACCGCTCCGTCAACGTCACGATCGTGACCCCGTCGCCGCCCTCGTCGAAATGCCCCGGCCGGAACGACCGCACATGCTTGTGCCCGCGCAACAACCGCCGCACCCCGTCGCGCAACGCCCCGCTGCCGCGCCCGTGGCAAATCATCACCTCGTGCATGCGCGCGAGCACCGCGTCGTCCAAATATTTCTCGACGCGCCTCTCCGCCTCTTCGAGCGTTTCCCCGTGCAAATCGATCGACGGCGCGATGCTGTCCATTTTCTTCACGACGATGTTTGCATAACGGCTGCCCCGC
>JAISTF010000148.1 GCA_031272745.1 Eubacteriales Family XIII. Incertae Sedis bacterium | reverse complement strand
CGGTGCTGCTCTTCGGCGGCAGCCAGGGTGCGGACGCGGTAAACGCGGCGGGCGTGGACCTCGCGCGCGCGCTGGCCGGTCGCGCGGGGACGCAGTTGTTTTTTGTGACAGGGGAGAGGATGTACGACGAGGTTTCCGAGAGTGTTTTGCGGGCGGCCGAGGGCGGCCGCCCCTACGAGCATATTCATATCGTTCCGTATGCCGAAAAAATGTGGGAGCTGTTTGCGGTGTGCGACCTTGTCGCGGCGCGGGCGGGGGCGCTGACCGTCACCGAAATCGCGGCCGCGGGCAAGCCGTCCATCCTCATGCCGTCGCCGAACGTGACAAACGACCACCAGACCTTCAACGCGCGCGTGCTTTCGGATGCGGGCGCGGCCGTGCTGCTGCGCGACGCGGAGGCGGCCGGCGGCGGGCTCGCGCGGGAGACGCTGCGGCTCTTGGACGACCGTGATACAATGATGAAAATGGGTGCGGCGGCGCAAAAACTCTATCTGCCGGGCGCCGCGGACAGGATCGTGGATGGATTATTCGGAAGCAGCGAGGCGTAAACGCGGCCCGCGGAAAAAGAAACATTATTTGCTGAAAACGCTGATCGTCTTGGCGGTCCTCTATGGGCTGTACCGCCTCGTCACGTCTTCGATTTTCGACATCAAGACCGTCGAGGTTTCGGGCGGCGCGCATTTCACGTCGGCGCAGATCACGGAGCTGTCGGGCGTGGAGAAGGGGACGAACATCTTCCGCACGCGGACGGGCGCGCTGAAGGCGAACCTCGAATCGGACCCGTACATCCGCATCGCCGACGTGAAGCGCGAGCTGCCGGACAGCATCGTAATCACGGTCGAGGAGCGCAGCGAGGGGATGCTGATCCAGACGGCGCAGGAGGACGGCGCGTACGCGGTCATCGACTTCGACGGGATGATCCTGCGGCTGTGCGCGAAGGACGATCTGCCGCAGCTGCCCATCGTCGACGGGCTGACGCCGATCGACCCCGCGCCGGGCGCGGCGCTCAAGGTGGAGCAGGCGGACCTGCTGAAGCCGTCCATCGACTTCTTCCAAACGGTCGAGGCGCAGGGCTTCTTCTTCAAGCGGCTCGACCTCGGCGGCGTCGTCACGAAGGCGTACGTCTACGACCGCCTCATCTGCGAGGGCGATTTGAAAAACATCGAGAACAACATCCCCGCGATCGAAAAGGTCGTCTACGATTTGTCGACGAAGGGCATCGAGCGCGGCACGATCAGCGTGAGCGGCTCGGGGACGTGCTCGTTCACGCCGGAGATCGGCGCGCAGACGCCGGATGTGGAAGCGCCGAAAGAGGACGCGGACGCGGAAGGCGAGGACGGCGAGAGCACGGAAGAGGGCGCGGACGGCGAAACGGCGGAAGAAACTGCGGACGGCGAAACGGGGGGTGCAAATGTTGCATAAAAAAATTTGTTATTGCCATAGAATATGGTATACTTGGCATATTAGTGCGTAGCATAAGGAGGGCATCAAAATGACAAGCAGCGGCATCCTGTTTGAAGCGCCGGAAGAACATTTCGCGCGGATCATCGTAATCGGCGTCGGGGGCGGCGGCGGAAACGCGGTTAACCGCATGATCGAATGCGGCATCAAGGGCGTGGAGTACGTGGCCATCAATACCGACAAGCAGGACCTCAACCAGAAATCCAACGCGGAAGTCAAGCTGCAGATCGGCAGCAAGGTGACCGGCGGGCTCGGCGCGGGCGGCAATCCCGAGATCGGGCTGAAGGCGGCCGAGGAGAGCCAGCAGGAGATCGAGCAGGCGATCCGCGGGGCGGACATGCTGTTCATCACGGCGGGCATGGGCGGCGGCACGGGTACGGGCGCGGCGCCGGTCGTCGCGAAGATCGCGCGGGAGCTCGGCATCCTGACGATCTCGATCGTGACGAAGCCGTTCAGCTTTGAGGCGAAGAAGCGCAAGACGTTTGCGGAGCAGGGCATCGAATACCTGAAGCAGTACGTTGATTCGCTCGTCGTCATCCCGAACGACAAGCTCATCCTGCTTTCGGAAGACAACACGCGCGTGCGCGACGCGTTCAACCTCGCGAACGAGGTGCTGAAAGACGGCGTGCAGGGCATCACGGAAATCATCACGGGCGCGGGCTTCATCAACGTGGACTTCGCGGACGTGAAGTCCGTCATGCACGGGCAGGGCGTCACGCATCTCGGCATCGGGCGAGGCAAGGGCGCGGATCGCGTGAGGGACGCGGTCGACTCGGCCATCAACAGTCCGCTGCTCGACACGTCCGTCGCGGGCGCGCGGCACATCCTGTTGCGCATCGCGGGCAACGATGAGCTCGGCATGACCGAGTTCAGCGCGGCGGCGGATATGATCGAGTCCGAGGCCGACGGCGAGGCGGATGTCCGCATCGGCATGTCGATCGACGACGCGCTCGGCGATGAGCTCGTCATCACGGTCATCGCGACGGGCTTCGAGGCGGAGGCCGAAGAGGGCGCGGAAGCCGAAGGCGGCGACTTCATGGTCCCGGGGCCGATGCGAAACAATTATTCGGATTTGACGACGGCGCCCGTGCAGGAAAGCATCGAAGACGCGGTGCCGGTTCCGCCCACGGAGAGCGACTATCAGGAATACGACCCGGCGGCGGACTTCACGCCGGCCGAGGCGGAGAGCGCGCTTTCGGACAGCATCGACGAGGAGTTTGCGGCGGCGCCGGAGAGCGATTTCGCAATCCCGGGCTTTTTGCAGCGCAAAGACTGAATTTGATTGAATCACGATCATGAAAGAGATTCGCACCCAGGACGCCGTTGGGCTTGTACTGGCGCATGACATCACGCGCATTGTGCCCGACATCAAACTGAAGGAGACGGCCTTCCGCAAGGGGCATGTCGTGCGCGAAGAGGACGTGGAGCCTCTTTTGAAGCTCGGCAAGATGCACCTGTACGTGTGGGAGGACGACGCGTCGCTCCTGCACGAAAACGACGCGGCGACGGTGCTCGCGGATCTGGTCGGCGGGGACGCACTTACGCGCGGCGCGGTGCGCGAGGGCAAGATCGAGCTGTTCGCGGACGCGGACGGCGTGCTGCGTGTGGACCGCGAAAAGCTGTCCGTGCTGAACGGCCTCGGCGAGATCATGGTTGCGTCGCGGCATGACTTTTCGCCCGTGAAGGCCGGCGACAAGGTGGCGGGCACGCGCATCATCCCGCTTGCCATCGCGAAGGAGAAGATGGACGTGGCGCAGGCGGCCGCGTCGGCGGCGGGGCTCGGGGCGGCGGCGCCCGCGCTGCGCGTGCTGCCGTATCTGCCTTTGAAGACGGCGATCGTCACGACGGGCAGCGAGGTCTACCAAGGGCTCATCGAAGACGGGTTCACGCCGGTCGTGCGCCGCCAGGCGGCGGCGTATGCGGCGGAGGGGTCTTTCGAGGTCGGGGACGAGCTCGTGCCCGACCTCGAAAGACCCCTCCGCCGCATACGCTGCCGCCTTGCGGCGCACGACCGGCGTGAACCCGTCTTCGATGAGTCCCTGGTAGACCTCGCTACCCGTCGTGACGATCGCCGTCTTCAAAGCCAGATACGGCAGCACGCGCAGCGCGGGCGCCGCCGCCCCGAGCCCCGCCGCCGACGCGGCCGCCTGCGCC